>URWG01000038.1 GCA_900551495.1 uncultured Eubacteriales bacterium | reverse complement strand
GCACCGCCGCCGCGACCAGCGTCGGGAAAAACAGCAGCTTCAGATGCTCCCAGACGCTCTCGTTGATCGGGCTGACGAGCGCAGTCAGCGGATTGGGCAGCACGTCGTAAAGAAAATGCAGCGCACTGCCCGCCAACGCCGTTACGACCGCGGCGATCACATAAGCGCGGCGTCTCGATTTCCGATTTTCGGACATAGTCATCCCTCCCCGCACAGCCTATGCGCCGCCGACGGAGCGTAGAAGCCGCGCCGGAAAAAAGTTGCGGACATTTGTCCTTGTGAATTTTTTCGAAAGCCGCTACGATAAAATCAGAAAATGACTTCACGGCACGTCTGCGCTGCGGACGCTGCCGCTGCGCGAAAGGATGGAGCTTATGTCGATCATCAAGGACATCAATCTGAAGGAGGAGGGGCACCGGCGTATTGCATGGGTCGCAAAGAATATGCCGGTGCTCAACGCCGTCGGCGACCGCTTCGAGAGGGAGAAGCCCTTTGCCGGCATGAAGATCGCCCTGTCGATCCATCTGGAGGCAAAGACCGCGTATCTGGTCAAGACGCTGGCGCGCGGCGGCGCGGAGATGCACGTCTCCGGCTCGAATCCGCTGTCCACGCAGGACTGCATCTGTGCGGCGCTGGCGGACGACGACATTACCGTCAACGCCATCCACGGCTCCGACCCCGAGCAGACCGTCGCCCTTTGGAAGGAAACGCTCTCGTGCCATCCCGAGCTTGTCATTGACGACGGCTCCGACCTCATCAATCTCCTGCTCGGCGAGAGCAAGGCATATGCCGACCGCATCATCGGCGGCTGCGAGGAGACGACCTCGGGCGTGCAGCGGCTGCGCGGCTGGGAGCGGACGGGGCGGCTGGCGTTTCCGGTCATGGCGATCAACGACGCGCACTGCAAGAGCTTTTTTGACAACACCTACGGAACGGGTCAAAGCGCTTGGGACGGCATCATGCGCACCACGAATCTCCAAATCAACGGCAAAACCGTCGTTGTCGCGGGCTACGGCTACTGCGGACGGGGCGTTGCGGCGACGGCGCACGGGCTGAACGCGCAGGTCATCGTCACTGAGATCGACCCCGTGAAGGCGATCCTTGCCATCATGGACGGCTACCGCGTGATGACCATGGCGGAGGCTGCGCCCCTCGGCGATATTTTCGTGACGGTGACGGCGTGCTGCGACGTGATCCGTCCGGAGCATTTCGCGGTGATGAAGGACGGCGCGATCGTCGCCAACGCGGGGCATTTCAACATTGAGATCGACCTCGCGGGGCTGCAAAAAATGTCGGTCGGCAAGACCGAGCTGCGGAAAAATCTCGACGGCTACCGTCTGCCCGACGGACGGATGATCGCGGTCATTGCCGACGGCGGGCTTTGCAACATTGCCGCTGCCGACGGGCATTCGGTCGAGATTATGGATATGTCCTTCGCGCTGCAGGCCGTGGGTGCGGAGTTCCTCGTCAAAAACCGCGGCAAGCTCGCGCCGCGGGTCTACGACATCCCCGACGAGCTGGATCGGTACGTCGCCGAGCTGAAGCTCAGGGCTTTCGGCGGCACGCTCGACACGCTGAACGACAAGCAGCGGGCGTATCTTGCCGGTCACTGATACTGATTCTTGATTAAAATATTTAATACAGATTCCGGTATGAACCTTGTACCATTTGTCCGTCGGAAACGGACACACTATAAATAAAGGAGACTCATCATGAAAAAGTTGACGAAAGCCATCAGCATCCTCCTGTGCCTTGCCGTCATCGTAACGATGCTTGCCACGACCGTTATGGCAGCGTCCGTCGGTGATTTCAAGGACGTCGCCGAGAAGGATTGGTTCTACAACGACGTAAACTACGTCGTCGAGAACGGTCTGTTCAACGGCACCTCCGCAACCACCTTCTCCCCCAAGCAGGGCATGGATCGCGCCATGATCGCCGCCGTGCTCTACCGTCTGGCAGGCTCGCCGGAAACCAAGCCGATCGAGGACTTTAAGGACGTTCCCGCAAAGGCTTACTACGCCTCCGCCGTGGCATGGGCAAAGGGCGCCGGCGTTGTCAACGGCACCGCAAAGGACGCCTTCTCTCCCGCAGATTCCGTCACCCGTGAGCAGATCGTCAGTATGCTCTATCGCTTCTACACCGTCTACAAGGGCGTCGGCGCGACCGATGCCAAGGAGCTGACCGCCTTCACCGACGCCGCAGCCGTATCCGCCTATGCCGCCGATGCCATGAAGTGGGCAGTCGGCAACGGTCTGATCAACGGCAAGAGCACTGACACCCTCGACCCCAAGGGCACGGCGCAGCGCTGCGAGGTCGCCGCAATGATCGCCCGCTTCGCCGCCTTTATGGAAAAAGCGCGCCGTGACGACATCCGCATCGTCTGCCTCGCTCCGTCGATGGTCGAGGTCGTCTATGCCCTCGGCTACGGTGAGAGCATCGTCGGTTGGTCCGCGTACACCGATTACCCCGTCGCCGCGACCCAGACCGGCGGCTATCAGCCCTATCAGTACTACTACAACACCAACACCGAGGACTTCGACGTTGACTTTGAGCTGGGCAAAAAGTCCCTGACCATCGACGGCAAGGAGGTCACCAAGGAGGTTGCCACCGTTTCCAAGTTCTACGACTACAATCCCGCCATCCTCGAGGGTCTGAACCCGACGCTCGTGCTGTGCGAGGGCACCGAGCAGGAGAGCTGGGTCACCGACAAAACAAGCAGCTTCTATCTGTGCGACAAGTACAACGCCTACTGCTTCACGCCGGAGAGCATCGACGAGATCTACGACATGATGCTCGAGGTCGGCAAGCTGCTCGGCTGTGAGGACTATGCCAAGGAGCTGGTCGCGGGCTACTACAAGCGCATCGACGAGATCAAAGCCATCACCAAGGATCTGACCCCCATCCGTACTTACTTTGAGATCGCCCATCAGTCCGACTACGGCGAGTGGGGCAAGTTCGGTCCCTACACCGAGGGCGGCAACACCCCGTTCGAGGAGATGATCTCCATCGCCGGCGGCAAGAACATCTTCACCGACGGCAAGGGCTACATCAACCTGTACGAGGTTTACGGCGAGGAGGCGTTTGCCGAGATCGTCAAGCGCGATCCGCAGGTCATCATGAGTCCGTACTGGCCCGGCGCATTTGACTACGAGGTCACAACGATCTATGAGATCATGACCCGTCCCGGCTTCGATCAGACCGAGGCAGTCAAGACCGGTCGTGTCTGCTACTACGATTCGAGCCTGATGAAGCGCTTCGGACCGCGCACCATCACCGCGATTGAAAAGCTGGCATACCTGCTGCATCCGTACTACTTCAAGAACCCCGAGAACTCCGTCTCTCCGTGGGAGCTGGGCAAGATCGACGTTGCAGAGAACTTCCCCGCGCCCCTGAACTGACGCGTTTCTCCCCGCTGCATATAGTGCCGCTCCCCTGTCGAAAGACAGGGGAGTTCGGGCTGTTCGGGACGGAGTATTTTTTCCGTTTGTCGGTTTTTTTGCTTGCGCTTTTGCCCGAATTGTGAAATAATGGGAATAGCAGGAAGGAGGCGGTCGCCTTGCAGCAGCATTTGGCGGCAACGCTGCTCAACACCATACCGAAGGAGCTTCTCGCAACGGCGCAGCTCCAAAAATTCCCTGCCGGAAGCTTCATTAAGCGCTCCGGCTCTTCGTTTTGCCATTTTTGTATTCTGGCAAAGGGCACGGCTAAGCTCGTCTACGACGACGGCGAAAACCCGCCGCTCATCATCGACCTGTACCACACCGGCGACTTCTTCGGCGAGATGGAGTCAGTCGGAATGCAGACCGACGACCGCAGCATCGTCGCGCTGACCGACTGCGAGCTGTACCGCTTCACCAAGGAGCAGTTCATCGCCATGTGGAATCAATACAACGACGTATCGCGATATATTCTCTACGTCCACTGCGAGCGCCTCATCCGCGCGGGCGACGACAAAATTCGCTCGGAAAACGTCTTTTTGCGCGACAAGGTGTTCCGCATCATTCAGGAGAATCTGAACAGCGCCAACTATTTTCTCTACACCAAGGACGTCCTTGCGGAGATGTCCGGCACATCGATCCGCAGTCTCAACCGCGCCCTTGCCGAGCTGAAGGAGGCAAAGCTCATCTCGCTCTCCTCCGGCATCCGCCTGAATGTGTAAAGGAAGCTCGCGAAATTAACACCCCCTGTTGCAGGGCTGGAAAAGCCACTGTGACAGGGGGTATTTTTATGAAACAGCACATGGTCCGCCGAGTTGAACCATTCTCCGAGAACGCTCTATACTATCGGTGGGGGATAGGGCAAATGAATGATTACAAGACGGTCAAAGAAGTGTGCGTCCTGACCGGACTCACGGGAAAGCATCTGTACTATTTTCATCATGAAAATGTCGTACGTGCCGCAGCGTATGCGAATTATTCGGTTGTTGGCAACGACGGTTACAAGCTATACGATGCTGCGGGCGTGGAAAAGCTGCGGCAGATCGCCGTGTATTATCAGTTCGGCTTAAAGCGCAACGAAATTCGCGACCTCATGCGCGATCCGAATTACGACAGCACGCGGGTTCTGAAAGCGCTGCTTGCGCAAAAGCAGGCAGAGGGGGCGCACCTCGAGCGGCAGCTCGCCGCGCTGGAGTACCTGATCGAGATCGGCATGGAAAATGCGCTGCCGGAGAGCGTACCGGCGGATTTCGCCGAAGCGCTGGGGCGGAGACAGGCAGAGCTGAAACGCGAGCAGGCATCGGAAGCAAAAATCGCGACCCGCAAGGTCCTTGCGGGCGTGAAATAAAAAGGAGGAAAACAAAATGAAAAAACCAGTCGCAATTCTGCTTGCCGTCGCGGTGCTGTTGGCACTGGCGGGCTGCGGCAAGGAGTCCGCGCTGACCGGAACATGGAAGCTCGACCATGTCGAGGCAGACGGAGCAACGTTCACTCTGTCGGAGCTGGAGGCAATGGGAGAGGACGAGCTAAGCCGTTCCGTGATTGTTCTCAAGGGCGGTGGGAAGGCATACGTCTCGGAGGGCGGCGACGGGTTCGTTACGGACTGGAGCAGGTCCGACGGCGGCATCATCCTGAACGGCAAGGCGCTCACGCTCACGGACGGACTGCTGCGGCTGGAGCTGCGGAGGAACAGGGTCCTTGTTTTCAAGCGCGTATCGGACAGCCAGGAGATCATGCGGGAGGAGCCGACGATGCCCGACGAGCCGACGACAGAGGCTTTGACCGACGAGCAACAGACCGATGAACCACAAACCGACACCGAGGCGCTGCAAAACGGCAGCGACACCGTCGATCCCGAATTTAAGAAAACCATGGACAGCTACGAAGCGTTTTTTGACGAGTACGCGGAGTTTATGCGGACATATGACGAAAGCGATGATCCCGCAAGCCTGACGACGCAGTACACCGACATTCTGACCCGTTACGCAGAGGTCACCGATGGCTTGTACTCGATCGATGAGAGCAGTCTCTCGGCAGCGGACGCGGCATATTACGCCGAGGTGACCGCCCGAATCTATCAGAAGCTTGCCGAGGTCGGCTGAGAAGGAGGAATTAAAAAATGTTAAATTCAAAGGCTGTAAGACTTCCGCGCTTGATCGTACTGATTGCGGCGCTTGCCATGCTTTTATCCGTTTTTTTGCCGCAGGCAACGGCGACCGGGGAGCGTGCAGAATGGATCAATGAGTATCCCGATACTGTCGTGGATGCGGAATTGGGCTTCACGGCGGCAGAGCTGCGCCACGTCTCCGCGTTGGAATTTGCGCGAATCTTGTCGGAGCAAAGCGCATTTTATACAGTGATTTTTATTCTGCTGCTCGTTCTGTGTGCCGCGACGGTACTGTTTGCGCTGCTCGGGAGAGCAATTCCCGTGCTGGTATTTGATGTATTGTCACTTGGAATGTTCTACCTGCACGTCGCCGACTATCGGCTGCGCGGCTATGTTCCGAGCGAGCGTTACCGTTGGGGCATCGGGCATTATCTGTTCGTTGTCATGGCGGCAGTCGCATTCGGTTGTGCCGTTTGGCTGTTGGTAAAAAAAGTGCAGCTGAAAAAGGGCGCAAAGGTGCCGCAGAGCGAATAATCGCCGCCCGTCAGCATCAAAACGGCTCCGTTTGAACACAAATCGCGTTCAAACGGAGCCGTTTTTATACTTTTTTTACTTCTTCTCGATGATCTCCAAGCCGCCGAGGTACTTACGCAGGACCTCGGGCACGATCACGCTGCCGTCGGCGCGCTGGTTCTGCTCGACCATCGCGGGGAAGATGCGGCTGGTCGCCAAGCCGGAGCCGTTGAGCGTGTGGACATACTCGGGCTTGCCCGTCGCCTCTCTGCGGAAGCGGATATTGCCGCGCCGCGCCTGATAATCGCGGGCGTTGGAGACGGACGAAACCTCCTTGTAGCCGTTCATGGAGGGGATCTGAATTTCAATGTCATAGGTCCGCGCCATCGACGCCGAGCAGTCGCCCGCCGCCAGCTTCACCGTGCGGAAGTGGAAGCCGAGGTCGCGCACCAGCGCCTCCGCCTTGCCGACCAGCTCCTCAAACGCCTCGTCGGACTTCTCCGGCAGGGTGTACTGGAACATCTCGACCTTGTTGAACTGGTGCCCGCGCACCATACCGCGTTCGTCGGCGCGGTGGGAGCCTGCCTCGCGGCGGAAGCAGGGCGTGTAGGCAAAGAGCTTATGCGGCAGGTCGCTCTCGGCGAGGATCTCGTCGCGGTGCAGGCTCGCCAGCGCAGTCTCGGCGGTCGGGAGCATGAAGTGCATCCGATCGTCGGTCGGATTTTCGATCTTATATACCTCGTCGGCAAACTTCGGGAACTGCCCCGCCGTTTCACCGCAGCGGTACTCCAGCATATGCGGCAGAATGACCATCTCGTAGCCGTCGCGCAGATGGCAGTCGATGAAATAGTTCAAAAGCGCCCATTCCAGACGGCTGCCCAGCCCGCGATACATCCAAAAGCCGGAGCCTGCAAGCTTCGTGCCGCGCTCGTAGTCGATCAGTCCGAGATCGGTGCAGAGATCGACGTGGTGCTTCGGTGTAAAATCGAATTTGTGCGGCTCTCCGTAGTAACGTAACGGCTCGTTATTCTCCTTGCCGCCCGCCTTGAGGTCGGGGTCGGGGAGGTTCGGCAGACTCAGCATCAGCGTGCGGTACTCCGCCTCGACCTCGGTCAGCTTGGCGTCGTTGGCGGCGATCTGCGCCTTCAGCTCCGCCATCCGCTTGAAGATCGGCGCGACATCCTCGCCCGCCTTCTTTTTCATCGGGATCTCCTTGGAAACGCGGTTCTGCTCCGCCTTGTCCGTCTCGGTCGAGAGGATCAGACTGCGCCGCTGCGCATCCAGCTCTAAAATTCGGTCGATCTGCGCGTCGCAATCGACCTCCTTCGCGCGAAGCCCCACCTTGACCGCCTCGGGATTGTCCTTGATCCGTTTAATATCCAGCATTTCAGTCACCTCATATTGCAATTACGATTTTGTAAGATGGTTCAGAAGCTCGCGGTAGATCTCAAGCGAGGTATCGCTCAGCGCGTCGCTGTAGCCCTCTAACTCCGCCATGTAGCCGTGGAACGCCACGCTGTCATTGCTCTTTGCCGCCTCCTGCGCCAAAACAAGCAGCTCATTCGCCTTCGCGTTGCGCTGCGTTTGATCCAGCGCCGCTTGCAGCTCGGCATTCTCCGCTCCGATGCTCTCTACCTGTGCCTCCAACGCGCCGATGTTCAGCGACGCACCGGTATTCGCGGCGTCGAGGTCGTCCTGCATCGCGCCGACCTTCACCAGCAGCGACACCGCCACCAGCAGGAAGGCGACGGCGAACATAATCGCCAGGTATTCCAGCATTGCGCGCTTTTTCTTCGGGGTCAGCGGCTCTTCCTTGGGTTGTTCTGTTTTTATCTGCTCAGTCATTGGATGCCTCCGGAATATTCAGCTCTTGCAGCGCCTCATAAAGCCGCTGCAGGTCGTCCTGACCGTAAAAATCAAGCTCAAAGCGCCCCTTCCGCTTGCCGCAGACGATGCGCACCTTTCTGCCGAGCCGACGGGTCAGCAGCTTTTCGCACTCGCCGACGTAATCGACCGCAACGGACTTTTTCGGCGTCTCCTCGGCGGGCGGCTGCTCCTGCGCCATGCGCTTGCACATCGTCTCCGCCTGCCGCACGGACAGCCGCAGCGCCAAAATTTTCTGTGCCGCCGCCTTTTGCAGCCGCGCATCGGGCAGCGACAGCACGGCGCGGGCATGACCTGCCGAGAGCGTGCCCTCGACCACAAGCTGCCGCACCTCCTCGGGCAGCGCCAGCAGACGCAGCGCATTTGCCACGGCGGGACGGGATTTGCCGACGCGGTTTGCCGCCTCCTCCTGCGTCAGACCGTAGTCCTGCATGAGCGAGCGATAGCCCTCCGCCTCCTCCATGGGGTTCAGGTCCTGCCGCTGGAGGTTTTCGACCAGCGCCAGCTCCATGACCGTCCGATCGTCCGCCTCGACGACGACGACCGGCACCTCGGAAAGACCTGCCAGCCGTGCCGCACGCCAGCGCCGTTCGCCGGCAATAATCTGATAAAAGCCGCCGCCCATATCGCGGACGGCAAGCGGCTGAAGCAAGCCGTGCGCGGCAATGGAATCCGCCAGCGCCTGCAGCTCCTCCTCGTCAAAGTATTTTCGCGGCTGATTGGGGTTCGGCTCGACCTTTTGCAGGGGCAGAACGGTCACGCCGCCCGTCTCCTCCGCCGCGGAAAAATCGTCGATCAGCGCGCCCAGCCCTCTGCCGAGCCCGCGTTGCTTCGTCGCCATGGAATCTCTCCTTTCATCTGCAAGCGGTCGCCGCCTGCTTTCGGACGATCTCCTGCGCCACCGTGAGATAGGCTGCGGCGCCGCGCGAGGACTTGTCGTAAGCCGTGACGGGCAGACCGTGACTCGGCGCCTCGGCAAGGCGGACGTTGCGCGGAACGGCGGCGGTAAAGACTTTTCCCGGGAAATGGCGGCGCACCTCCTGCGCCACCTGTGAGGAGAAGTTCGTCCGTCCGTCGAACATTGTCATTAAAACGCCGAAAATTTCAAGCTTCGGGTTCAGACGGCGCTTGACCGCGCGGAGCGTTGCCATCAGGTCGGACAGCCCCTCGAGCGCGTAATACTCGCACTGCACGGGGATCAGAATGCTGTCCGCGGCGCACAGGGCGTTCAGCGTCAGCAGCTCCAGCGACGGCGGGCTGTCCACAAAAATCCAGTCGTAGCGGTCGCGCAGCTTGTCCAAGCACTCCTTCAGGCGGTACTCGCGCCGCTGCAAGCCGATCAGCTCGACCGTCGCACCCGCCAGCGCCGCTCCCGAGGGAATCACGTCCCCGAACCTCGTAGAAACGACGCAATTCTCGGGAGGAACGTCGTTAATAATCATATCGTAGACCGAGTGGGCGGCGGTTTTTTTGTTGACGCCCAGCCCGCTGGTCGCGTTTGCCTGCGGGTCAAAATCGCACAGCAGCACGCGCTGCCCGAGCTGCGTCAGCGCAGCGGTCAGGTTCACGGCGGTTGTCGTCTTTCCGACGCCGCCCTTTTGATTGACGACGGCGATGATGTGCGCCATCAAACCGCCTCCCTTCGTTTTCGTTCGTCTATCATATCACGGTTGCTTTGGTTTTGCAAGACTGTTTCACGTGAAACAGTCTCAGGCTGTCAAAAAAGCCCGTAACCGTCAAAATCGGTTCAGGATTTATGGATGTTTTCGTTCACCGTATTCTAATTTGCAGAAACGAAGTGTCCCGAACTTAGTATTCTGAGAAATCGCTTGCTTTGCAAGGATTTTGACTTACTGCGCAACTCACGCCCCTGCGCAGCCGTTCGCGACGAAGGAGCGTTACGGATGCGGCGTGCCCCTTGCGGGTATACCGTACCCATGTACGCCGACGGACGTGAGTTGCTTGTCTTACGAGCTTTTTTGCAGCCTGTCGGCATACCGAAGAGGTTTTTAATACACCGAGGCTGTTTCACGTGAAACAGTCCGAACTTACATTACAGCTCTCGAATCACGGTCTTGACCTTGCCCAAAATCACGGCTTCTCTGCCGTCGATGGGGTCATAGGCGGGGTTTTCGGGCAGCAGCCAGACCTCGCCGTTTTTCCGCGACAGGCGCTTGACCGTCGCCTCCTCGCCCAGCAGCGCCACGACGATCTCGCCGTTTTCCGCGGTCGGCTGCGGGCGGACGATCACCTTGTCGCCGCTGAGAATTCCCGCGTTCATCATCGAATCGCCGCGGACACGCAGCGCAAAGCAGCCCGCGTCGGCATCCCACGGGAGATAGCCCTCGATATTTTCCGTGGCAAGAATCGGCTGCCCCGCCGTGACCACGCCGACGATCGGCAGACCGCGCCCGCCCGGGAGGGAAATTGCGCGGTTTTTGGAGCTGTCGAGGGTCAGGAAGCCCGCAGCCTGCAACGCCGAGAGGTGATAATGGACCGTCGCGGTCGAGCGAAGCCCCACCGCGTGCATAATCTCGCGGACGGAGGGCGCATAGCCGTTTTCGGCGACAAATTCCCGTAAAAAGGACAGAATTTCCTCCCGTTTGCTGCTGGTTCTTGCCATTAGCCGCACCCCTTTCGCATTTATACAGCTTCAGTATACCACAGCCGTCGATGAAATGCAAACGTTTGTTTCAATTCAAGCCAGACAAATCGAAATTTGGCAGCAGCTCGTCCGTCGCGGCGCTCAGATTCTGCACGAAGCCGCTGCGAATTCCGCAAAGCTCCAGCCACGATACCGCGCCGTCATATTCCTCGGGGGTCAGCCGTCGGTTCAGCGGCGCGGGCAGCGTCGGTGACGGGACATACTGGCTCATTAGGGAAAACAGAACATCATTTTTCGGGAAGGTCCGCGCGACCCATTCAATAACGCGCAGAGAATTCCCGACCGCACCGGGCAGGACCAAATGGCGAATCAAAATGCCGCGCTGCATTTGCTCGTCCTCGATCACATAGCCGCCGACCTGTCGGTACATCTCGCAAATCGCCGCAGCGGCGACGTCAAAATACTCGGGCGCGTCGGAAAGCCGCGCTGCAAGGCGGTCGTCGGCATATTTGAAATCGGGAAGATAGATGTCCACCAAGCCCTCCAATTCACGCAGCGTCTCGACGCGCTCATAGCCGCCGCAGTTGTAAACGACGGGAACGGGCAGCTTCGGCGTCAGGGCGGGCAGAATTGAGGGCAAAAAGTGCGTCGGCGTCACAAGGTCGATGCTCTGCGCGCCCTCATCGATCAGTCGAAGGAAAATATCGCGCAGCTCCTCGGAGGAGATCGGCTTTCCCTTGCGCGCCAGGGAGATTTCGCGATTTTGGCAATAGCGGCAGCGCAAAGTGCAGCCGCTGAAGAACACCGCGCCCGTCCCGAATGAGGCGGCGATCGGCGGCTCCTCGCCATAGTGCAGCATTGCGCGGGCAGCGGTCATCTGCGCCGTCATCCCGCAAAAGCCCGTTTGTCCCGCGTCGCGGTCAACGCCGCACTGCCGCGGGCACAGTCTGCAATTTGCATAACTCAGCATAAAAACACCCCGTTGAGAAATGTTGGCTGTTGTGGTATAATAAGAAAAATCAATGTTTCACGTGAAACAGGAGAATTTGCCATGCCGGAAAAGAACAAACTCTACCGTGCGACCGTCACGGGCTTCACGAGCGAGGGGTTGGGCGTCTGCCGCGTGGAGGGCTGCGCGGTGTTCGTGCCGAATGCAGCTCCCGACGAGGAGTACGACCTGCGCATCACGCACGTCGGGAAGGACGCGGCGCACGGAAAAATCGTCAATATTATAACAAAATCGCCCGCCCGCGTCAACCGCGCCTGCCCCTACGCGAAGCAGTGCGGCGGCTGCGACTTTTGGCACCTGACCTACGAGGCGGAATGTGCAATCAAGGCACAGCGCGTGCTTGACGCTCTCAACCGCGTCGGGGGACAGACCCTAAGCGCCGTGCCGATCGCCGCCGCAAAAACCTGCGAGGGCTACCGCAATAAGGCACAGTTTCCCGTCGCGCCGCTCGGAGGCGGTCTGACGGCAGGATTTTTCAAAAAAGGGACGCACGAGGTCATTCCCGTCGAGCGCTGCCTGATCCAGCCGCCGTGCGCCGACCGTGCAAAGTCGCTGGTCCTGCGCTGGGCGCGGGAATATCGCGTCGCGCCCTACGACGAGACGACCCACAGCGGACTGCTGCGGCACATCTTCGTGCGGCACGCCGCCGCGACGGGGGAGGTATCAGTCTGTCTCGTCGTCAACGGTGCGCGGCTGCCGAGGGAAAAGGAGCTGGTCGCGCTGCTGCGGGCGGAGCTGCCCGAGGTGCGGTCGATCACGCTCAACTGCAACACGCGCAAGGGCAACAGCGTCCTCGGCGAAGCAACGCGGATTCTCTGGGGCGCGGAGGCGATTGAGGATATTCTGTGCGGTCTGCGCTTCCGAATCTCGCCGCGCTCGTTCTATCAGGTCAACCGCGCTCAGGCGGAGGTGCTCTACGGCAAGGCGCTTGACGCCGCCGCACTGAACGGGACAGAAACGGTGCTCGACCTCTATTGCGGCACCGGCACCATCACACTCTGCGCGGCAAAACGCGCAAGGCAGGTCATCGGCGTGGAGGTCGTGGACGCCGCGATCGCAGACGCAAAGCAAAACGCCCGCCGAAACGGAATCGAAAACGCGCGATTTTTCTGCGCCGACGCGGGTCAGGCGGCACAGCAGCTCTCCGAAGAAGGGATTCGCCCCGACGTGATCATCGTCGATCCGCCGCGTAAGGGTGTCAGCGCCGAGGTCATCGACGCGATCGACAAAATGGCGCCGTCGCGGGTGGTCTACGTCTCCTGCGACCCCGCAACACTGGCGCGGGACGTCAGGCTCCTCTCCGCAAAGGGCTACGCACTCCGCAGCGCCGAAGCGGTCGATCTGTTCCCACGCTGTGCCCACATCGAGACGGTCTGCCTGTTGGAAAGGGGAGAGTAACACGGAAAAGACAAATGCCATGCGGCAGTTGGACCGCAAAAAGCTTGCTTATGAGACGCACGCCTACGAGGGCGGAGCGCTCAGCGGCGCGGAGGTCGCACGAGCCTTGGGGCTGGAGCCGCAGCGCGTGTTCAAGACCCTCGTCACTACCGGGAAAAGCGGCGGGCATTATGTGTTCATGGTGCCGGTCGAGGCGGAGCTGAATCTGAAAAAGGCAGCCGCAGCCGTCGGTGAAAAGGCGGTAACGATGGTCCATCAGCGCGACCTTTTGCCGCTGACCGGCTACATTCACGGCGGGTGCAGCCCGATCGGGATGAAAAAGGTCTTTCCGACCGTCCTTGACCGCAGCGCGGAGCGCTTCGACCGCATATGCTTCAGCGCGGGTCGGGTCGGCATGATGCTCGAAACCGCGCCCGAAGCGCTTGCTGCAATCGTGCCTTTCTCGTTTGCCGAAATTACGGAGACGGCGGATTGACAAGCCCGCACATGGGGACTATAATAAAGGAAAACCGAACAAGGAGAACGAGTTATGATAAAACGTAACGTTTATTTCCATGAGGACGGCGAGCATACGCACGTCCACATCCACGCCCATACGCATGACGGCGTGGAGCACACGCACGAGCACGTCCACGCCCATGTCCACGAGGGCGGCGACCATGCCCATTCCCACACCGACGGCGAGCTGACCGAGCACACCCACAGCCACGGCTGCGCGAACGAGTGCAGCACCTGCG
>URWG01000037.1 GCA_900551495.1 uncultured Eubacteriales bacterium | reverse complement strand
CTCGCTGTATCCGCCACAGGCGGCGCTCGCAAACGTCCCCCCTTACACAGGGGAGGCTTTTGCGCACGGTTCTTTTTGGAGGGTTTTTGCGGATTTCAATGGGTGCGAGCAGTATTGACTCTACAGATTCTATTGATCGTATTGGCGTATGGGGAGTACTTGACAAAAAATTGCCACGACCGCGGGAGGGGTCGTGGCAATAAATATGAGGATGGTTCCTTGCAGTGCGGATTACATTGTGAAAGCCGCGCGGACCTTATGCAGCACGTCTCGCACCCTACGCAGCACGTTCCGAACCTCACGCGACGTACCGAGAAACGACCAAGCTGCTCAGAAGCTGCCGCTCCGTCCGCCGTGAGAGGTGCCGGAGGAGCCGGTATGCGAGGAGCTGTTGCTGTCGCGGTCGTCCGCCTTCGGGGTGGAGGTCACGGCGCTGTAAAGGAAAATGTCCTTGTCGGTCGTCAGCTGCAGGCTGTCGCGGCGGATATAGCTGTTCGCGGCGGCTTGCGAGCGGACAGTCTTGAGCGCTGCCTTATAACCGGACATCACAAGGAACGCCAGCACGATACCGACGGCAAGTGCAAGCAGAACCCAGCCGAAACCGGGGAGGAAGGACTCGTTGCGGTAGGCAAGTACAATGTCATTGCAGGAATCCGCATAACGCCAAAAGGCATCGTTGTATTCCAGCGCCTTCAGCGAGGGCAGAAACGCCTCGTCGAGCCGATCCATTGCGCTGTCGCCGAAGACCTGTTCGCCGATGCCGGTCGTGGTGTAGGCATAAGCCCGACCCTCGTCGCCGACGCAGACGAGCAGCAGGATGCCGTCGTTTCCGTTCATGCCGTAGCCGTTGTAGTCATACAGATCGTCGGCGTATTCCTGCGCGGTCGCGCCCTCCAGCGAGGAAACGGTGACGATCGCAACGTCAAAATTCAGATTGACGCTGATCTCGTCGAGATGCGCGGAAAGGGCGAGCTGTTCCTCCTCGGTGAGCAGTCCTGCGGCATCGATAAGGCGGTCGGGATGGACCTCCTCCTCCGCGTGAACGGACAAAACGGGCAGCAGACACAGGAGAAGTGCCAAAACAATACAAAGTTTTTTCATTGCAGCGCCCTCCTTAAAGAATACCCAGTACCCGCAGCAGCAGGATCACGGCATAGGAAACGGCGGACAGGCTCGCTGCCCAGATCAGCCAGTATTTCCAGTACAGCTTCTTATCCATGGGCAGGTTGCCGACGAGCTTGCCGGTCTGACCGTTCATGGCGAAGGTGTAGCCCTGACCGCTCCATGTGACATTGAGCAGCCACACGGGATACAGGGCATAGCGGGTCTTCTGATTGCTCAGGCTGATGTTGCTCTTTTCCGCAACCACGGTGTCATAGCCGTTTGCGGTGGAGGCAAAGACCTGCTCCGTGCTGCGGCGGATGCGTGCGTTGACGCGGGGAATGCAGTCCTCCGCCGTCACGTCGTAGCGATCGGCAACGTAGCCGGACAGATACGCCGTTTGGAAGTCCACGGCATCGGAAAAATCGAACGGCTCGATGGATTCCATCATGTCGTCGGACATTTTTTCGGAGCCGTCCATCGGGACGTGCTCAAAATCGACCGAGCCGGAGCGCAGAAGCATAAAGTGCTCCGTTTTGGTGTAGTCGTTCTTGGAATCGCTCCAGTGATGGGTGCGCGTGGCGTGGTAGCGGATGCTCGCATCGGTCTGCGCGTCAAAGAGCCAGAAGGGGACATAGACGCCCTTGACCTCGTCGAGCTGGTGCTCGCTGCGGAAGCGCTTGGGCAGGAGCTTCTTTCCCTCAAAATGCTTGAGCAGTGCCTTCTTTGCCGCTTCCTTGTCCAGCTTGAAGGGGAGCACATAGTCCGGCTTCAGCTCGCCGGCGACACGACCGGTCAGAATCACGGGATTGCCGCAGAAGGGGCAGTTCGTCGCGGCGGTCGTCTCCTCGGCAACGAGGCTCGCGCCGCAGGACTGGCAGGTATAGACCGAGGCGGCGTCATCGTCCGACCATTCGGCGCCCTGCTCCGTCTCCCAAACCGGCTCGGTGTCGTCGTGCTCGTTTTTCAGCACGTCGTCGTATGCCTTCAGGGTTTCGACGTCAAGATTCGTTCCGCAGAAGGGGCAGGTCATCTGCTGGGCGGAGCTGTCGAATTCCAGCTTGCCGCCGCAGCAGGGGCATTTATATTCCAATAAGACAGCCATCGCCTACCTCCCGCTTACTGCACGTCGTTTGCGTCGAAGGGATCGCCGCACTCGGGGCAGAACTTGGGCGGATGCTTCGGGTCCTCCGGCTCCCAGCCGCACTTGTCGCACTTATAGAGCGGTTCGCCGGCGGGCTTGGGCTTGCCGCACTCGGCGCAGAAGCGTCCCGTGTTGACCGCGCCGCAGGAGCAGGTCCAACCGGCAGCGGGCTTCGGCTTGCCGCAGTTCTGACAGAATTTCGAGGTGTTGACCGTGCCGCAGGAGCAGGTCCAGCCGCCTGCGGGGGCAGCCTGTGCGGGCTGCTGCATTTGCTGTTGCATCTCCTGCTGCTTCTGCGCGGCGCTCATCTGATAGAGCTGCTGTGCGTTCATGCCGCCGGACATCTGTGCCATATTCATGCCCATAAAGCCGATGGCAGCGCCGCCCGCATTTCCGGCAGCAGCCTTCATTGCCTCCGCCTGTGCGCCGGTGAGCGTTGCCGCCGCCATATCGGCGGAACGGAGCACCGCCGTCCGCTGCAGCTCGCGGATGGATTCCGCCTGATCTGCGGGCAGGCTGGGCGGGTTCATGGTGATCTCGCCGAGACGGATGCCGCGCGGAGTCCAGTCGGGCTTGAGGAATTCGCGCATCGCATCGCGCAGCTCTACGACGTGGCTGCTGATCTGATTCGGGCGGATCTCCAGCTCGGCGATCTTGCCCAGCGCGGGCTGGAGCGCCATGACGAAGGAGTTGCGCAGCATCTCGTTCATGTCCTCACGGGTGTAGTCGCCCTTGATGTTGCCGCTGAACTTCTCGAAGAACAGGATCGGGTCCTCGAGGAAGTAGGTATATGTACCGTTGCAGCGCAGATCGACGTCCATATCCAGTCCGATGTTGCGGTCAACGGCGCGGAACATAACGGGTGTGGGCGTGCCGTAGAGGTTGTTCTTGATCTCCAGCAGGTTAAAATAGTACACGCGCTGGTCGCGACCCGTGTTGCCGCCGAAGGCAATACGGCGTCCGATGGTCTTAAAGCTGTCAACGATGTTCTTGCCGAGCTTACCCTCAAAGATGCTCGGTTCGGCGGAGGAATCGTAGACAAAGGGTCCCGGATCGGCGGTGAATTCCACGATGCGTCCCTGATCGACAATTGCCATAGCCTGCCCGGGGTTGACAACGATCAGCGAACCGTTGGAAATGATGTTTTCCGAGCCGTTGTTGCGGGTTTTTCCGTCGGTGTTGCGCGAGGCGCGGCGCACAAGAACGTTGTCCGGCAGAGCGTCACAGATAAAATATTCCTTGTATTGGTCGGAAATCACACCTCCGACAGCGCCTAACGCGACTCTGATAAGTCCCATTGCGGTTCTCCTTTCCACAAAAAAGGTTTTTTACGTCGGCTTGGGGGATGGAGCCGACTGTTCCAAACCATTATAACATACCTGTATCGATTTGTACAGAATTTGCGGAAAAAAACCGTAACGACCCGTTGCGAAAAGCGTCTTGTCTATGGTATACTGTATGGGAAGAACCCGATTTCGACCTCGGAACGGCAACGGAGGAACTGTAAAATGATAAACTACGCAACGGAGCTGTGTCGCTGGCTGGACGGCGGCGTATCTCCTTATCATACCGTCGCTTTCGCTGCGGACTATCTGCGCGAGAGCGGCTTTACCGACTTGGCGGCGGACGCGCCCTTCCGTTTGGAGCGCGGCGGGCGGTATTTTGTGCAAAGCGGCACCTTCCTTGCGGCGTTTACCGTCGGGGAGCATACCGACCGCTTTCGCATTGCAGCCGCGCACACCGACTGGCCCTGTATGCGCGTCAAGCCCAACCCGGAGCAGGTCGTCGGCGGCTGCTGCAAGCTCAGCGTAGAGCCTTACGGCGGTGCAATCCTTAATTCGTGGCTGGACCGTCCGCTCTCGCTTGCGGGCGTCGTGCTTGTGCGGACGGCGGACCCGATGCGTCCCGAGGCGAGGCTGATTCGCTGGGACGAGCCGCTTCTGACCATTCCGAACCTTGCCATTCACATGAACCGTGAGGTCAACAAGGGTGTTCCCACGAAGGCGAACGTCGATATGCTGCCCCTGTGCGCAACGGTTGCCGACGGGTGGAGCAAAAACGGCTATCTCGTCGGGAAGCTTGCGGAGAAGCTTGCGGTCGGGGCGGAGGATATTCTTTCCTTTGAGCTGAATGCCTACTGCGCGGACAAGGCGCAGCTTGTCGGCTTCGAGCGGGACTTTATTTCCTCGCCGCGGCTGGATAACATCACCTCGGTGCACGCCGTCGTGACCGCGCTGGCAGCCGCTCGGGGCGACGGGGTGAAGCTTGCCGTCCTGTACGATAACGAGGAGATCGGCAGCAATACCCGCCGCGGCGCGGACAGCACGATGCTCTCGCTCCTGTTGGAGAAAATTGCCGCCGCACTGGAGATGGATCGCACGGCAATGCTCGACGCGTGTCTGAAGGGGATGTTCCTCTCCTGCGACGCCGCCCATGCACTGCACCCGAACCATCCGGAGTATGCCGATACGAGCTGTGCGCCGCTGCTCAACCGCGGCGTGGCGCTCAAACGCAGCCCGCGCTATTCCTCCGACGCCGAGACGTGCGCGGTAATCAGCGGACTGTGCGGAAAGTATGGGATCCCGATGCAGCTTTACATGAACCGTCCCGATCTGGCGGGCGGCGGCACGGTCGGCTCAATGGCATCGGCGCTGCTGGCAATGCCTGCGGCGGACGTGGGTGTCCCGATGCTTGCCATGCATTCGGCGCGTGAATTGATGGGCGCACGAGACCAGGAAGCGCTTTGCCGTCTGTGCGAAGCATTCTTCAGCGAATAAAAGAGGAGAGAACGACGATGAAAAGACTGTTAACCTGTGCGGCGGCGCTGCTCTGCTGCCTCAGCCTGTTGGCGACGTTCGCTTCGGCGGCAAAGGTCTCCGTCGAGGGCTATGAATTCCCGGATAATTGGAGTCATGACGCGCTGATGTTCGCGGTGGAGAACGGGATTCTTGCCGGCGACAAGGAGCGTAATCTGCACCCCGATGACAACATCACCCGTGCGGAGATGGCGGCGGTGCTGGTGCGTCTGCTGGGTGCGACGGAGGCGGGCGATCTGAGCGCCTATACCGACGTACATACGACCGACTGGTTTTATACCGAGCTTGCCGCGGCGGTCGGCGCGGGCGTGTTTAACGGCACCTCCGCAACGACGATGGAGCCGAACGCCGCTATTACCCGCGAGCAGGCGGCTGTGGTGCTGAGCCGCGCGTTCGGCGTAGTTTCCTCCGAGCGCGGGACCTATCAGTCCTTCGGCGACTGGAAGCAGGTCTCTGCCTATGCCCGCGACGCGGTCAGCGCGATGAAGCAATTCAAGATCGTCAACGGCTACGAAGACGGGACCTTTAAGCCCCGCAGCTCCATTACCCGCGCGGAGGTCGCGCAGCTTCTGTATAAGCTGTTTGACTGCATTGCCGACACGCCCGAGGAGATTCCCGCCTCCGGCTGGGTGCTCTATCGCGGCAAGGAGGCGCTTCCCCCGACGCTTACCCTTGACGGCACGCTGATCCTCGGACCGGCAATGCCTGCCAAGCTTGAGGTCGAGGACTGGAAGGTGAGCGGAACGCTGGTCGTGCGTACCGGCGCGGATACCGAGGCGGACCTGACCAGCCTGACGGCGGAGCGGCTGGTGTGCGCACCGAGCAGCGGCACGATCTCGAGCGGCGTTTCCTCCGTCTGTCTGTGGGGCGGCGGCGTGAACTACACCGGCGTTGCCGCGGAGCTGATCGTCATGGGCGGCAGCCACACGGCAAGCGGCGGCTATCCGGTGCTGGAGGTGCGCGGCGGCTCGCTGAAGCTCAACGGCAGCAGCAAAACGGTCAAAATGGACGCAAAGACCGTGCTGGATATGAGCGGCGGCGCCGATGAATTCACCCTGAAGGCGGGCGCGAAGCTGACGCTGGGCGGCACGGCAGGGACGATCACCCTCGACGGCGCGGACTGCACCGTGAACGGCGCGGGCAGCGCCGAGACGGTCGTGGTGCGCTACGGCGGCGCGAGCGTCACGATCGACTACAATAAATACGATGATAGCTGGTATCAGAGCTATCAGAAGGACCACGACACCGCGCTCGAAACGGTCAAGACCATGCGCGTTGCCTGCACGGTCCTGAAGGAGACGAAGCTCTACAGCGGCGGAAAGGTCATCCGCACCCTGCCTGTGGGGACGATCGTCTATAACGAGTGGCACCCCGCCGGCAGCACCTTCTTTGTCTCCTGTACGGACGGCACGCAGGGCTGGGTCAACCGCTGGGACTGCGACATTCCCGATGATACCGTGACCACCGACGGTTCGCTGGACTACTCCAAGGCGACCAAGGAGGGCTTCGCCGACCTGAAGGGCTACTCCAGCGAGACGGAGTATCTGATTTGGGTCAGCCTGTATACGCAGAAGGTCATTGTTTTCAAGGGCGAGTTTGGCGACTGGGAGGTCATCAAGACCTTCCCCTGCTCCTCCGGCGCGAACAATACGCCGACACCGGCGGGCGTCTATGTGAGCAGCGAGCACGTCTGGCGTTGGAACTTTGACAGCTACTACGTTTCCAACGTGACCATCTTCAACGGCGACCACGCCTTCCATTCCATCCTGCTCAACTACGGCGGCGGCGTTTTCGACGGGCGTACCGGCATCCCGCTCTCCCACGGCTGTATCCGAATGGAGCAGAGCGACTGCAAGTACATTTCCGACCTTCCGCTGCGCACGACGGTCGTGATCTATTGATTTTTGAAAGCTCTGGTGAAACCCTCTCTGTCGGCTTCATCAGAGCTTCCCTCATAATGTATTCAATGAAGAAAGGAAATTGCTGTGTCGATACGAAGTGATTTGATGCGGCTGCAGAGGGCGGCGTGGGCGAACGAGACGGTCTTTTTCCGCCCGATCGAGACGGAGGACGACCTGATCTATGCCGCATATGACTGCCGCCTACGTGACGATCAAACGGAGCTGGTCAATCCGGTGTGGCTCTCCGTCGGGCGGGCGTATCTTGCGCCGGAGGACCATGTGCCGTGCGTGATCTGCACGGCGGCGGGGGAGCGCGTCGGCTTTATCGATCTGTACCGATGGCGCGGCGACACGCCGAGCTATTCGTGGGGCTATTTCGTCGAGGCGCGGCAGCAGGGAAGGGGCTACGGGAAAGCCGCCGCCGAATTGGCGACCCGTCTGCTGAAGACGGCGAACGGGGCAATGCCGATCCGCCTTGCCGTCGAGGAGGAAAACCGCAAGGCGCAGGCGATCTATCGCGGCTTGGGCTTCCGAGCGCTGCCCGAACGCGACGGCACGGACCTTGTGTTTTCCCGTTAGACGATTTGTTGACCGAAGAAACTGAAAAACGTCAACCTCTCAAAGAATCTCCCGATGAAAAGTTTCGGAGGGAAAGTGTGAAAGGGAACCGTCAGGGTTCTCTTTCACGTTCAATAACCCCGCCGCAGCGGGCAAAATAATATTACTTATTTGTATTTTGCAATTTTGAAGGCAGCTTGTCAAAAAAGTCTTCCATGACTTTTTTTGACAAGCTGAAACGTCAGCCGCAGGTAATGTCTGCGGCTGACGTTTTTCAGACAGTGTGTCGAAAAATCCTTCTTGTGTCATTCCGGGGAGCGAAGCGACGTGGGAACCTCATATGAAATGTTTCGATTTTGCCGTAGTATATTGAAATTCCAAAACAATCCTGCGAGATTGCCACGGGTGCAAGCACCCACCGGCAAGCGGAGAGCCCGTATCCGTAAGGCTCCTTTGTCGCCGACGGCTACGACCTCGGAATGACATCGGAGAATGTTTTTTATTTGTTTTGTTCCCAATATGCCGAAAATTCGGGCGTTTTCGACCAGTACCGCACGCCCCAGTGCGCAAAATCCCACTGCTCGTCGTATGCGTTGCACTCGTAATCGACGTAAAACAGCCGACCGCCGCTGACCACGAAATTCGTCGGGAAATAGTCGATGTTCAGCCCCGCGGGATACAGCAGCGCACACATCGCCTCAAGCTGCGCAAGGTGCTCCGACGTTACGGCGTCGCGCTTTACCAGCTCAAAAATCGTCTCGCCGTCGATGAATTCCTTGACCAGCCGCTCGGCAGCGCGGTCAACGTCCAAAAGCGCGGGCATCGGGATCCCAACCTGCCGCAGCCGCTCGTAGTCGTTCAGCTCGGCAGCGAGCTTGTCGCCGAACTGATAATAGCTGCACGGCTCGTGGTGAATCTGCTTGATGACGACCGTCTGCCCCGCGCGGTGGGCGAGGTAGGAGTAGCCGCCCTTACCCTTGCCGAGCAGCCGCTCTGTCTGAAATTCCGTTCCGTTGACGAAAATGCTTTCCATAGCCGTCCTTCGTCAGATGGCGTACTGACTGGTGTAAATTTTGTGGTAGAAGCCCTTCTTTTCCAGCAGCTCCCGATGTGTGCCCTGCTCGACGATATGACCGTGATCCAGCACGAGAATGAGGTCGGAATCCACGATCGTGGACAGACGGTGGGCAATGACGAAGCAGGTACGCCCCTTCATCAGGTTGTCCATTGCCTTTTGCAGCAGAATCTCGGTACGGGTATCGACGTTCGAGGTCGCCTCGTCCAAAATCAGCAGCCGACGGTCGGCAAGCATGGCACGGGCGATGGTCAGAAGCTGCTTCTGACCGCCGGAGAGGTTCGCAAGATCGTCGCCGACAACCGTGTCGTAGCCGTCGGGCAGCGTGCGGATGAAGTGGTCGCAGTAGGCGCGGTCGCAAGCCTCAATGATCTCCTCACGCGTCGCGTCGGGCTTGCCGAAGGCGACATTTTCCGCGATCGTCCCGCGGAACAGCCAGGTGTCCTGCAAAACCATGCCGAACTGGTCGCGCACGGATTCGCGGGAAACCGTTGCACAGTCCGTGCCGTCAAGGAAAATTTTACCCCGATTGACGTCGTAAAAGCGCATCAGGAGGTTGACGATGGTCGTCTTGCCCGCGCCCGTGGGACCGACGATGGCAACGTTCTGCCCGCGCTTGATGTCGATGCTCAAGTCCTCGATCAGCGGCGCGGCGGGGTCGTAGGAGAAGTCCACGTGCTCGAAGCGGACGCTGCCCTCTGCCGCGTGGGGCAGAACGGCGGCGGGGTCCTCTTCCTCCTCCATGTCGAGGATTTTGAACACGCGGCGGGCGGCTGCCTTTGCGTGCTGCAGGCTGCCGAGACCGCTTGCGATCTGCTCCAGCGGGGAGGAGAACTGCTTGGCATACAGCAGGATCGTCACGACCACGCCGACCGAGGCAATCCGCCCGTTCAGCAGCAGCCAGCCGCCCAAAAGACAGATGGCGATATACGCCAGCGCATTGGAAAAGGCGATGATCGGCATGACGATCGAGGAGATAAAGTTGGCGTTGGCTTCCGTCTTCCGGCGGCGCCCGTTGATGACCTTATGCTTTTCCTCGGTGTAGCCTTCAAGGTTATATGCCTTCGTGGTGGCGAAGTTCGTAAACGACTCCTCGACCAGCGCGTTGAGATTGCCGCCCTCGTTGAACATATTGTAAAAGTGTTTCTCGCTCTTGGATGACAGGAACGACGACAGCGCGATCGACGCGGGTGTCAGCGCCAGCACAATCAGCGCCAGCCGCCAATCCTCCGACAGCATCATGACGGCAATGGCAACGATCATCAAAAAGCCCGTCATCAGGGTATCGACAATCTGATGGATGTAGTTGCCCATGGTCGAAACGTCGTCGGTCATGCGTGAGAGAATGTCGCCGACGGGCGTCTGATCGACGTAGCGCACGGGCAGACGGCGAATTTTGTCGGAAATGCGGATGCGGAGCGTGCAGGTGAAGTAGCGGCTGACAATGCGGTTGAGCAGCAGCATTTTGAGGTAGCTGAGCAGGCTGTACGCCGCGTAAACACCCGCAAGCACGCCGATGGGCGGCAGCAGTGCGGCAAGCAGATCGCCGGTGAAGGTTCCGTCCCGGTAGTCGTATAATTGGTCAATTAAGCCGCCCAGCAGCTTCGGACCGACGATGGCGCAGAGGATCATGCCGCTGCAAAGCACGCACGCCAGCGCCATCCATTTCCAAATGGGACGCGCCTCTCTTAACAGGCGCGGAATGATACGGTCTTTCTTTTTCCGATTCATTTTGTGCCACCTCCCGTCTGAGAGGCGAAGATTTCCCGATAGATGCGGCAGCGCTCCAGCAGCTCCGTGTGCGTGCCCTGATCGACCAGCTCGCCGTTATCCATGACGAAAATGCGGTCGGCACTCATCGCGGAGGTGATGCGCTGGGTCACGACGATCTGCGTCCGCCCGCGCAGCTTTTCGTTGAGCGCGGCGCGGAGGTTCTTCTCCGTCAGGAAGTCCAGCGCGGAGAAGCTGTCGTCGAAGATGTAGATCGGCACGTCCTTGACGATCGCGCGGGCAATGGAAAGCCGCTGCTTCTGACCGCCGGAGAGGTTTTTGCCTGCCTGCTTGATCTCGTAATCCATCCCGCCGTCCACGGACTCGATGAAACCCGAGAGCTGGGCGATACGGGCGGCATCGGCGATCTGCTGCTCGGTCGCGTCGGGATTGCCGATGCGGATGTTCTCGCCGATCGTGCCGGTATAGACTGCGGAGCCTTGCAGAACGCTGCTGATGCTCTGCCGCAGGGAGTGCTTGCTCAGTTCACGGGTGGAAATGCCGTCGAACAGCACTTCGCCCTGCGTCGGCAGTCGGAAGCCCAGCAGCAGGGAGATCAGCGTGCTCTTTCCGCTGCCCGTGCCGCCGATGACCGCGACGGTCTGCCCCTTGCGGATGTCCAGCGAAATGTTGCGTACGGCATCCTCCGTGCCGCCGTAGGAAAAGCTGACGCCGCGGAAGGAAATGTCACCCTGCGGCAGGTGCGCGCTGCCTGTCCCGGGGTCGCCCATGCCGTCGGCACACATGACCTGATCGATACGCTTGGCGGCGACCTGCGCGTGCGGGTACATCACCAGCGCGAATGATGCCATCATCACGCCGTTCATGACCATCGTGAGATACTGAATGATCGCGAAAATGTCGCCCGCGCTGACGGCGCTCGCCTCGTGAACCATCCGCCAGCCGCCGAAATAGACGATCAGCAGCGACGAAAGATTCAGCACCAGCAGGGAAACGGGCGTCAGAAGCCCCATCGAGACATTGCCGCGGATGATATTTTCCGCCATGACCTCGGTGGCGTGGGCAATGCGCCCGTGCTCGTGCCCCTCGGAATTGAATGCGCGGATGACGCGGATGCCGCGCAGACGTTCACGCATGATCGCGTTCTGACGGTCAATGTACGCATCGGATTTTTCCCACAGCGGCAGGACGCGCCGCCCGATGAGCAAGACGACGCAGACGATAAACGGGATAAATGCCATTAAGATCAGCGACAGCACAAGATCCTTGCGCATGGCAAGCACCGTGCCGCCGAAAAACAGCATCGGAATGGTCGCGACCGTGCCGCAGAGCATTGAGGCGACCCACGACAGCGTTTCGACATCGTGCGTCGCACGGGTCACGAGAGCTGCGGTGCCGAGCGAGCCGAATTCCTCGAACGACAGCGTGTTGACCTTGCGGAAAATATCGAACCGCAGGTCGGCGCAGAAGCCCGCCACGACCTCCGCACTCAGCTTCATGCCGCCGAGAATGCAGCCGAGGCTGACCGCCGCCACGCCCAGCATTTTTCCGCAGCAGCGCAGCACATAGCCGAAGTCGCCCGCCTGAATGCCGCGATTGAGAATGTCCGACATCAGCGTCGGCAGCAGCAGATCGCACAGCGTAGAGACGGAAATGAGCAGCGCCGCCAACAGCAGCCTGCCCCGATACGGCTTGAGATAATGTAAGACTCTTTTCATAGCTTCCTTTCTTTCCTTTTTCCGACCTTCTGCGCCTACTACTCGCCGAAGGTCGTGCCAAAACCCCTTACGAAGAACCATTCTACCATAAAACCGCGAAAATGGAAGTATTATTTCATATAGGTGTATACTTTTTCGAAAGAATCAGATATAATGGATCCCAAAGACCGCACGGGGGCGCGGAGAAAGAGCAGGAGAGAGCTATGAAAAAGAGATTGACCCTTCGCGAGTACGTTTGCGTTGCCAGTATGCTGTTCGGTATGTTTTTCGGCGCGGGGAATCTGATCTTTCCCGTGTCGCTCGGTCAGCAGGCGGGCAGCAGCGTTTGGATCGCCGTCACGGGTATGCTGATTACAGGTGTCGGGCTGCCGCTTTTGGGCGTTGCGGCGCTGGGAATCAGCCGCTCGGACGGACTGCTTGAGCTCTCCTCGCGGGCGGGACGTCCGTTCGGTATGTTTTTTACCTGCGCGCTGTATTTGTCCATCGGACCGCTGTTTGCCATCCCGCGCTGTGCGACGACCTCGTTTACCGTAGGGCTGGAGCAGCTTTTGCCGGAAAACGAGCTGCTTTGGCTGTACCTGCTAGGCTTTTCCGTGGTGTTCTTCGGGGCGGCGTTGTTCTTTGCGTTGCGCCCGGGGAGAATCCTGACGTGGATCGGCAAGCTCCTGAACCCGTGCTTCCTCGTCTTTTTGGGGATTTTACTTGCGGTTGCGCTTGCGGCGCCGTCGGCACGGGTCGCCTCGGTCGAGCCGCTGGGAGCCTACGCCGCGCAGCCGCTGTTTACCGGCTTTTTGGAGGGCTACAACACGATGGATGCACTGGCAAGCCTTGCCTTCGGCATCATCGTGGTGCAGGTCATCCGCGAGCTGGGCGTGACTGAGCCGAGTAAGGTTGCCGGAAGCACCGTTCGCGCGGGCGTGTTCAGTTGCCTGTTCATGGGACTGATCTATCTTGCCATTGCCGTTGTGGGCGCGCAGAGCCGCGGACTTGGCGCACCGTCCGAAAACGGCGGCGTTGCGTTGGCGCAGCTTGCGCGGCATTATCTCGGCACGGTCGGGCTGCTTGTGCTTGCCGCGACGGTCACGCTTGCCTGCCTGAAAACGGCGGTCGGACTGATTACGAGCTGCGCAGAGACTTTTTGCGATATGTTCCCGAAGGGACCGAGCTACCGCACTTGGGCGATCGTTTTCTGCGGGGTGTCCTTCCTTATCGCGAATCTCGGGCTGAACACGATCATCGCCTATTCTGTCCCAATGCTGATGTTCCTGTATCCGCTCTCGATCGTGCTGATTCTGCTGGCGCTGCTCGGACGGCTGTTTGACCATGACCGCACGGTCTACGGCTGGACGCTGGGGCTGACGCTCGCGGTAGCGCTGTACGATTTTCTGCGCTCTCTGCCGGAGAGCGTGCGGGCGCTGCTGCATTTGGAGGCTCCGCTCGCGGCAGTCGGCAGCGTTTTGCCGCTGTCCTCGCTCGGCTTGGGCTGGCTTTGCCCCGCTGCGCTGGGGCTTGCGATCGGACTTTGCGTGCATTTTCTGCGCAGAAAGTCGAACTCGGGGGCTTGACGCACGGAGGCATCTTTACGAAACTCGACTTGCATTTTGACGGCATACCGAGTATAATGTTGAACACCGATATTTTGCTCGGAGGGGTAATGATGAAGCGCTACGGAACGCTTTTACAGCTAACGACCTGTCTTGCACTCGGCGGGACGGTGATGGTGCTGTGGCTTTGCGTGTTGATCGGCTTCGGCATCCATACCACTGTCGGCAAGGAGGGAATCTACCTTTGGCTGCTGCTGCAGGCGGTGCAGCTTACGG
>URWG01000036.1 GCA_900551495.1 uncultured Eubacteriales bacterium | reverse complement strand
TGTTATATATTTTCTCAATAGATCCACTGCCATCACCTGGTTCTGCGTTCATTGCCTTCCCTTCGTTGTATACATCACAAAACGCGCAGTTGTTCAACAAGTCGAATATTTTAGCCTGATATGTCCAACAGCAACAGAAGCTGTCTCGGTACATTTGTCAAGGCTGGCCCTGTGCGATATATTTAAACGCAATAAATTGCGCAAAGCGGTGCAAGCTCGCCGCTTACGCACATCTTCGCTCATCGCGGACTCCGTTAGCGCCCGTGCTTCTTTGGCATATTTCTTGCTGACCCTGCCAATGGGAAAATTTGGACAGCTTCACCGCTTACTGCTCCAGGCTATCGGGATTCAGCATGAAATCAAAGGCACTCATAAAGCACACCGCTGTCGTTATAATATGGCGTCGGTGCCTCTTTGGTAATAATGATTCTCTTGAAAGCATCGCCGGTCATCACCAAGGAACACTGCTCCTGCTCCATTTTTGTTGCTGCCGTTGACTGCCTCAACGTCGACATCTACATTAAGGTCTCTGATTTTCAGGTCATTGAAAAAGATATTCTCCATCATTTCCTCCAACTGACGGAAGTTCAGCCGTGCGCTGCGAAGCCCCTGAAATAGTATTAAACCAGGGTGTCGATATACTTTTTCCCCTTGACATCATAACGCACGGCGCTGCAAGGTTTTCTTAGCGATCTGATATACTTTGTTAAAAATATCGAGATTTGAAAAAAAGTTCTTGACTTTTGGTCAATGATCCATTATAATCTTTAAGTGTTCCGGCTAAGTCATAGTAAATGATGAAGCTAATGAATTAAAGCATTGATAAATGTTGTTGCACAACGACTTGTTGATTTTACAGTAACATGAATTACTCTTAATCAGTGGGTCTCCGGTTTGAGTCCGTGAAGGTGCACCCATGGCCCCATGGTCAAGTGGTTAAGACAGCGGCCTCTCACGCCGTTAACGTGGGTTCGAATCCCGCTGGGGTCACCAAGGAAGAAAGCGCTTGACAAACGGGAAAAGCGTAGTATAATAGAAGAAGTTTCCGGGGGGACCCGGGAATGGAAAATAGTTGGTGTTGATTGCGATGAGGGTCCACCTGTTCCCATCCCGAACACAGAAGTTAAGCTCATCTGCGCCGACGATAGTTGCCGGGCGACTGGCTGTGAAAATAGGTAACGCCAACATAAGAAGCTCCATCCGAAAGGATGGGGCTTTCTGTTTGTCAAAAGAGTTCGTATAATTTCGGAAAAATCGCGACATTTATGCTATCTCTCCCTCCGTCAAAACCTTCGGTTTTGCCACGGCAGAAAGTCAACCAAGTGCAACACATTCTTCGAAAAAAACTTCGGCAGGGGTACGCCAGCCGAGGCATTTTCTGGGGCGATTATTGATCAGGTTAACAACCTCATCTACAACGCTCTGCGTGATCGTGCGGAAATCAAAGCCCTTCGGGAAAAAGAACCGCAGCAAGTCATTTGTGTTTTCGTTCGTGCCGCGCTGCCACGGTTTATGCGGCTCGGCAAAATAGACCGGCGCACCGAGCTCTTCCTCCAAAGCGCGGAATTCCGCAAACTCCGAGCCGTTATCCAAGCTGATGGACTTGATGGGCAGCCCCTTGAGAATCTGACAGATCACATTGTTCCATTCCTCGCTGCCGGGAACCGGTGCTTGGCGGACCTTTTTGTGGCGTCGGCGCGTATAGAGATTCTGCGCCCGCCAGTGGTTGTAGCGGAACGGGTTGTCTGACTTGCGATGCGGCTTCCATTTTGATTTGTTTCGCTTGACCTCGCGGCTGATCGACGAGGGACTGCGTTCGAGGATTCTTGCAATTTCTCGAAAAGATTTTCCCTCGGACAAAAGTTGTTGTAGATATTTTCGCTCTTCCAGTGTAAAATGTGTGTAGGACAATACGCTCACCTCGTGTTTATGTTGTTGTGGTAACTACATTTTACACTAAAGTCTGCGTATTGTCTCCCTTTTTTTCACCCTGTCCCAGGGTGTTGCACTTCGAATTATAACCTGCCTTGGCAGCTTCCCCAAAGGGGGAGCCAAGGAATGACGGGACGAGATTGCCACGTCGCTTCGCTCCTCGCAATGACATAATGGGTGGGGACGGGTTAGGTGTTCTTGGTGAATTTTTCGCCGCATTTCGGGCAGCGGATGTTGATCTTGCCGCGATTGCGGGGGACGCGCATGGTCTGCCTGCAATGCGGGCAGCGGAAATAGCGGTGGTTACGGTCGGTCACGCGAAGACAGAGGTTTTTCCAGCGTTGATTTTCACGCTGACGGCGGTAAATATTGCGCGAAAGCATCCGAAAAATGGAGAAGCCGAGCAAGCCGTACATCAGCAGCGCGAAAAGCGGCCAGAGAATGAAGGTATAGACCCAACTGCCGCGCAGGAAAATCGACAGAATGCTCGAAAGCAGACTTGTTGCTACTGCCGCAACCAGCAGCGCGATATTTAATTGATCCGAGCCGTAGCGCCCGTACATGAAGCGCCGATACGACTCGCGCAAACGTTGCAGCATTTTTATCACCTGAGAATCATTATAGTCACGGTTTGCCGATTTACAAGTGGCGCGGGGAATTATTTACGATTTGTTTACGTTTTCGGCGGCGAGGACGGGCGAAAAAGTGCACAGGGCGGAAGTTTTTCCGAGCGGACGTATTGTTTCCGTGCGGATTGTTTGCTATAATAAAAAGAAAAACTTTGGGATGTGCATGGATTTGAAGTACGGAACCTGGAACATTGCGGCGGCGGATGAGGAGGCGGCGGAACGACTGCGCGCGGCGGGCTATGCACCGCTGACGGCGCTGGTGCTCAGCGGGCGCGGCTGCCGCTCGGCGGAGCAGGCGCATGAGCTGCTGGGGACGGACGGCGCACTTGCCGACCCGTTTGCAATGAAGGAGATGGACCGCGCGGTGGCGGTGATCCGCCGCGCGACGGAGAAAAAAACAAAAATCGCCGTATTCGGCGACTACGATGTGGACGGGATCACCGCGACCTGCCTGCTGACGGACTATCTGCGCTCGCATGGGGCGGAGTGCAGCTTTCATATCCCCGGGCGCATCGAGGAGGGCTACGGGCTGAATGCCGCGGCGATCCGACAGCTTGCCGCGCAGGGCGTCGGGCTGATCATTACCGTTGACTGCGGGATCACTGCGGTCGAAGAGGCACAGCTCTGCCGTGAGCTGGGTGTCGAGCTGGTCATTACCGATCACCACGAATGCAAGCCGCAGCTTCCCGACGCTGCCGCCGTGGTCGATCCGCACCGTGCCGACCGCACCTATCCGCACACCGATCTCTCCGGCGTCGGCATCGCATTTAAGCTGGCGGCGGCGCTTGAGGGCGATCAGGAGGCAATCACACGGCGTTACTGCGACCTGTTCTGCCTCGGTACGATTGCGGACGTGATGCCGCTGCGGGGGGAAAACCGCCGACTGGTTGCCGAGGGGCTGCGGGCAATGCAGCAGCCGAAGCGCTTGGGTCTGCGGGCGCTCATCGAGGCGTGCGACTGCGGCCGTCAGCCCATTACGGCGGCGACGATCGGCTATGTGCTGGCGCCGAGAATCAATGCAGCCGGACGCATGGAGCACGCCGAGCTTGCGGTGCAGCTGTTTCTGTCCCGCGAGCCGTCGGAGGCGGAGCGGCTGGCGCAGACGCTGTGCAGGCTCAATCGCGACCGACAGACAACGGAGGCGGAGATCTACCGCGAGGCGACGGCAAAGCTCAAAAAAACGCAGGGCAGCGACCGCGCGATCGTTCTGGCGGGGGAAAACTGGCACCAAGGCGTGATCGGCATTGTCGCCTCCCGCCTCTGCGAGGAATACTGTCGGCCGACGTTCCTGATCTGCCTGAACGGGGAGCACGGCAAGGCATCGTCCCGCTCCTACGGCGGGTTTGACCTGTTCCGCTCACTGACGGAGCTGGCGCCGCTGCTGGAGGACTTCGGCGGGCATGAGTTTGCCGCCGGATTTACGATCTCCCGCGGGAATATTGACGAATTTCGCCGCAGAATCTGCCGGCGGGCAGAGGAATTCAGTGCGGGCGGCGCGGAAAAGCCCGCCCTACAGATCGACTGCGAGGTACCGGAGGAGTTGCTGACCGAGGAGAACATCAACGGGCTTTCACAGCTTGAGCCGTGCGGCACGGGCTGCCCGAAGCCGATATTCTGCATGAGCGAGCTGGAGATTGAGCGCATCTGCGCCGTCGGAAACGGCAAGCATCTGCGGCTGCGGCTGAAGCCGCGCTGCGGGGCGGCGCTGCAGGCGATCTTCTTCTCCGCCGGCAATCTGACAAGGCAGCTCAGCGTCGGCGACCGCGTGGACGTTGCCTGCCATTTGCAAATCAACGAATACCGCGACGCGCACACGGTGCAGCTCAATCTGCTGGACCTGCGTCCTGCCTCCGCAACGGCGCTGTTCGATCGATTTACGGGCGGGGCGGCGCTGACGTCCGCCGAGCGGCGGGCACTGGCGCCGGAGCGGGAGGACGTCGCGGCGGTATGGCGCTGGCTGAAGCGCTGCCTGCCGCGGGACGGGCGTCAGATGCGCGCGGAAGCGGACGAGCTTGCGGAGCGAATCGCTGCGTCTGCGCCCGACCGCAGTCTGCGCCGAGTGCTGCCGAGCCTCGAGGTCCTTTCCGAGCTGGGCTTGATCGAGCTGCGGCGGGACGGCGGACAGCTTGCGCTTCGCATGATGCCGAACGCCGCGCCGAACAAGCTGGAAAACAGCAAATTGTATCGGACGCTTCACGCATAACGAGAAAAGGAGCAAACCGTGGAAACTTTTCAGGAACACTATAACAGTATGCTGCAAACCATCAAGCAGCATTGCCCGCAAGCCGACATTGCAACCATCAACCGCGCCGTGGAGTATGCGCGTGCGAAGCATGAGGGGCAGAAGCGCAAGGACGGCTCGCCTTATATCATCCATCCGCTCGCCGTGGCGGAGATCGTCGCGGAGATCGGACTGGATACGGACGCCATTTTGGGCGCTATTTTACATGATTGTATCGAGGATACGGACTCGACCCACGACGACATCGCGCGGCAATTCGGCACGACGGTCGCGTCCTTGGTCGAGGGTGTTACCAAGCTGACCCGCGTGGAGTATTCCACGCTCGAGGAGCAGCAGATGGAGAATCTGCGCAAGATGTTCATGGCGATGAGTAAGGACATCCGCGTGGTGCTGATCAAAATTTGCGACCGCCTGCACAACACCCGAACGATGGAATACCAGACGCCGGCAAAGCAAATCTCCAAATCCCGCGAAACGATGGACATTTACGCTCCGTTGGCACACCGCTTAGGTATGCAGAAGATCAAATGGGAGCTTGAAGATACCAGCCTTAAATATCTTGACCCCGACGGCTACAACGAGATCATGCAGTACCTCGCCGCGCATCAGAGCGAGGCGGACGAGTTTATGAAGGCGATCCAGACGCGCATCACCACGCGCCTGTCCTCCGTCGGAATCCACGGCACGATCTACGGACGGATCAAGCACGTCTATTCCATTTACCGCAAGATGAAGGCGCAGGACAAGAAGATCGACGAGCTGTATGATATGTACGCCTTCCGCGTCATCGTCGATACGATTCCCGATTGCTATAATGTGCTGGGGCACATTCACGATCTGTTCAACCTCGTGCCCGGACGCTTTAAGGATTATATTTCGACGCCGAAGCCCAATATGTACCAGTCGCTGCACACGACCGTGATCGGGCAGCAGGGTATCCCGTTTGAGGTGCAGATCCGTACATGGGAAATGCACGAGACAGCGGAATACGGCATTGCCGCGCACTGGAAATACAAGCAGGGCGTCGAGGGCGGCGACGAGAAGCAGTTTGAATGGGTGCGCCGCCTGCTCGAAACGCAGCAGGAGGAGAACGACGCCGAGGACTACATCCACTCGCTCAAGGTGGATATGTTCGACGACGAGGTGTTCGTCTTTACACCGAAGGGAAAGGTCATGAGCCTGCCTGCCGGCTCTACGCCGATCGACTTTGCCTACGCCATTCACTCGGGCGTCGGCAACGCGATGGTCGGTGCGAAGGTCAACAACCGCATTGCAAGCTACGATCAGCAGCTCAGCAACGGCGATATTGTCGAGATTCTGACCTCCAAGACCGCGAAGGGTCCGAGCCGCGACTGGCTGAACATCTGTAACAGCAATCAGGCGCGCACGAAGATTAAGCAGTGGTTCAAACGGGAAAAACGCGATGAGAATGTTGCCCACGGCAAGGCGAGCTTTGAGGGCGAGCTGCGCCGCGCAAACATCAATCCCGCCGTTTTGCAGGACCCAGAGCTGCTGCCCGTGCTGCTGAAAAAGCTGTCGTTCGAGAGCCTGGAGGATATGTATGCCGCCATCGGCTACGGCGGTCTGACCGCGACCAAGGCGTTCGGCAGAATTCGCGACGAGCTGACCCGCGCCGTGCGGCAGACGCAGACGAAGGAGCCTGCCAAGGCGCCCGATCAGCCTGCGGTCAAGCTCAGCCGCCACAAGGATTCCGGCGTGATCGTTGAGGACATCGAGACGTGCATGATCAAATTCTCCCGCTGCTGCACGCCGGTCCCGGGCGACGACATCATCGGCTTTATCACCAAGGGCTTCGGCGTTTCCATCCATCGGCGCGACTGCAAGAATGCCGCCGGTGCGAACGACCCGCAGCAGGCGGGACGCTGGGTGAAGGTCTCGTGGTCGGCTGCGGAGGAGAAGCCCTTCGCTACGACCTTTGAGATCGATTCCACCGACCGCGACGGTATTTGGATCGACATTGCCACCGCACTGACCGCCTCGCGCGTCAAGATCACCGAGATTTCGGGGCGCGATATGCCCGCCGGAAAGGCGCGCACCATCGCAACCTTTGAGGTCAAGAACGTGCAGGAGCTGGAGAGCATCCGCTCGCGCATCCGCAATATTGCGGGCGTGACCGACGTCCGCAGAGGGCAGAACTGATGCGGGCGGTGGTCACGCGCGTCAAGAGCGCAAGCGTAACGATCGGCGGCGCGGTCGTCGGGGAGATCGGAAAGGGATTTTTGATTCTTTTGGGCGTCGGTCCCGACGATACGCCCGAAAAATGCAGACGGCTGGCGCAAAAGGCGCTCGGCTTGCGCGTTTTCTGCGACGAAAACGGGAAGATGAACCTGAATTTGGAGACGGTCGGCGGGCAAGTGCTGGTCGTCAGCCAGTTTACCCTGTACGCCGACTGCAAAAAGGGCTACCGCCCGAGCTTTATCGGTGCGGCGGCACCGAGTACGGCGATTCCGCTTTATGAGCAGTTTTTGCAGGAGTGCCGCGATCGCGGCTTTGAACCGCAGCACGGCGAATTCGGCGCGGATATGCAGGTCGAATCCGTCAACGACGGCCCGGTCACCATCTGGCTGGACACGGACGTTCTGATGCAATGATACGGAGCCGGAAAACACCGAATGTCCGCGCCGCCCGCCTGCGCAGGACGTTCTTAGCGCTGAAAATCGCGGTCCTTGCCATTGACCTGCCGTGGATGTTTCTCCCGGTGCCGTACCGCCTGTTTGCGATTTTGTCGCTGCTGCCGTTGCCGATTTGTCTTGCACTGTACTGCATTTTTCCGCAAAATGTTACGCTTGCGGGCGCAAAAAAGGTTACGGAGGATCAGGCAAGCTGCCTGCTTGTTATGGGCGTGGCTGTTATTTTCCCACTGATTCGGGCGCTGGACGAGTTTCATGTGCTGCAATGGGCACCGTTAGTGATGCTCAGCTGCCTTTCCGCAGCGGTCTTTTCCGCGATCGTTCTGCCGCTGACAAGGGAATGGCGCGAGAAAACCGCGCTTTTGATGACGCTGCTTTTTGTGCTTGCCCTCTACAGCGCGGCGACTATCCTGCACATCAACTACATTGCCGAGGGCGACGTTCCGCAGCAGCAGACCGCTATCGTGCTGGACCACAGCTACGAGCAAAGCGGAAAAACGACGAAGTATTATCTTACGCTGAAAGCCGAAAACGGGAAACGAGTGCAGATCCGCGTTGACAGCGACTGCTACAGCACGACAAACGACGGCGATACCCTGAACATATCCCTCCATGACGGCGCACTGGGCGTTCCGTTTCTTTTGATTGAGTGAGGTGCCTATGAAGATTTACACATTGGTGCTGGGGGAGTACCAAACCAACTGTTATCTTGTTTCCGACGAGAACGGCGATACGGCGGTGATCGATCCGGGGTATCTGCCGCAGGAGATATTGAGGGTCGCGCGGGAGCAGAAGCTGACGATCCGCGCCGTTTTGCTGACGCATGGGCATTTTGACCATGTGGGCGGTGCGAAGGGAATCGCGGAGGCAACGCACTGCCCGATCTACGGCAACGGGCGCGATCTGACGCTGCCCGAGCCGCTGCGCCGCGGGCTGGTGCTGACCGACTTTTACGCGGAGGGTGACGAGATCGACGTCGGGACGCTCCGATTTACCGTTATGCAGACGCCCGGGCACAGCGTCGGCTCGGTTTGCCTACGCTGCGGCAACGCGCTGTTTTCGGGCGACACGCTCTTTGCCGGCGCCTGCGGGCGGACGGACTTCCCGGGCAGCAGCGGTACGGATATGCGGCACAGTCTTGCCCGACTGAAGGCGATCGACGTGCCGCTGAACGTTTACCCCGGGCACGGTCCCGCTACGACGCTGCAGTACGAAAAAGAGACCAACCCCTACCTTCAATATGCGACATAAGGAAATGAAACGATGAAGCTATATCTGCGCGGTCACGATGACCGATATGCCGTGGAGCAGCTCCAGCTTGCCCTCTTTCCGGACGAGACGATGGAGCCGACCGACGCGCCCTTTGCCGGCGACGGGGCGGTGTCCTCGCTGCACATCGGGGCGCATCGGATGACGGCGACGACGAAGCTCACCCTGCACGGCAGGACCGTTCGGGCGATACGGTGGGAGCGGGCGACGCTGGCGGACGATGTTCCGACGCGCCGCCGTCTGCTGCAAAACTGCTACTATGACGCGGCAATGCAGCTCCGTCAGCCGCCCGAGTGGGGCAGCCTCTCCGGTGTCCGCCCGACAAAGCTGACGACGCGCTGCCTGCTGGCGGGGGGAACGGCGAAGGACGCCGACCGCCTGCTGGAAAAATCTTATCATGTCACCAACGAACGCCGCCGCCTGTGCGTGGAATGCTCGGAGGAGACCGTCAAGGCGGCGGAGCTTCTGCGCCCGAACGATGTTTCCGTATACATCGGTATCCCGTTCTGCCCGACCCGCTGCGCCTATTGCAGCTTCGTCAGCGCGAGCGTGGAGCGGCTGCGGGGCTTGGTGCCGCAGTTTCTTGACGCGCTGGAGCGGGAGATCGCCCATGTCGGGACGCTCCTGAAGCGGTACGGCAAGTGCGTCCGCACGCTCTACATCGGCGGCGGAACACCAACGACGCTGACGACGGAACAAATGTCGCGGCTGCTGGAAGCGATTCAGACGCATTTTGACTTGACAGAGCTGATAGAATATACGGTAGAGGGCGGGCGACCCGACACCCTCGACCTCAAGAAGCTGCAAACCATCCGCGCCCATGGCTGCGACCGCATGAGCATCAACCCGCAGACGATGAACGATGCGGTGCTGCAAGCAATCGGGCGCAGACATTCCGCCGCACAGACCGTTGCGGCATTCCGCGCAGCACGGGCAGCGGACTTTGAAGGGATCAATATGGACCTCATTGCCGGACTGCCCGAGGACGACCCTGCTTCCTTTGCCGCCTCGCTTGCGCAGGTCACGGCACTGGCGCCGACGAACATCACCGTGCACACGCTGGCGCTCAAAAAGGGTGCGGACCTGTTCTTTGAGCGGATGCGGCTTCCGACGGCGGAGGCGGTGCGGCAGATGCTCTCCGAGGCGGAAAAAACGCTCCGTGCGGCGGGCTACCGTCCGTATTACCTCTATCGGCAGAAATATATGTCCGGCAGCTTTGAGAACGTCGGCTGGTGCAAGCCCGACTACGCGGGACTGTATAACATCTATATGATGGAGGAGCTGCACAGCATTATCTCCCTCGGCGGCGGCGGTATGACGAAGATCAACCTCCCCGACGGACATCTCGAGCGCTTCCACAACCCGAAATTCCCGCAGCAGTACATCGAGCGCATTGACGACGTGCTGCGGCAAAAAAATGAGGCGTTTTCCCTGCTCCCATAGGACGACTGCCTGTCATTCCGAGGAGCGAGGCGACGTGGGAATCTCATGCAGAGCCATCTGCGTTCTTGAGATTGCCACGGTCCTTTCAGGACCTTGCAATGACAACACACAACTACAATACGGAAAGGGATTCAGAATATGGACACTTTATTTTCCAATGTGACCGTGGTAACGATGGACGAGGATCTGCGGGTGCTGTTTTCCGCCTTCGTCGGCGTGACCGACGGCAAGATCAGCTATCTCTCCCGCAAGGCGCCGGAGGAAAAGCCGCAGCAGATCATCAACGGCGAGGGCATGGTGCTGATGCCGGGTCTGATCAACTGCCACACCCATCTGGCAATGTCACCCATGCGCGGCTATGCCGACGATGTGGAGCTGCAAACGTGGCTCAGCGACTACATTTTCCCCACGGAGGATCGGCTCGACGGGCGCTGCGTCAAGGCGGCGACGCTGCTGTCGTTGGCGGAATGTCTGCGCTTCGGCACGACCTCGGTGTCGGATATGTATTATTTCTGCGACGAGGTCTGCGAGGCGGTCAGCGAGAGCGGCATCAAGGCAAACATTGCCCGCGGCGTGACGCTGTTCGGGGACGAGTTCTCCTTCGACACCTATCCGCCTTGCCGGGAGCTGGTCGCGATCAAGGAGAAGTGGCACAATTTTGATAACGGCAGGATCAAGATCGACGGCTGCCTCCATGCCGAGTATACCTCGGACCATCGCCTTTGGGACGCGATGAGCGAATACTGTATTAACGAGGGACTGCGGATGCACGTCCATCTCTCCGAGACAAAGCGGGAGCACGACGAGTGCAAGGAGCGCTACGGGCTGACGCCGGCGCAGGTGCTGGACTGCCATCATGTATTTGACGTTCCCGCCTCTGCTGCGCACTGCGTCTGGCTCGAGCCGGAGGATATGACGCTGCTGGCAAAGCGCAAGGTTTCCGCCGTACATAATCCCTGCTCCAACCTCAAGCTCGCCTCGGGCTGCGCGAAGGTAGAGGATATGATCCGCGCGGGCATGAATGTCTGCCTTGGCACGGATTCAAGTGCCTCGAACAACAACCTGGATATGTTCGAGGAGGTCCGCGCGGCGACCTACATGGCAAAGGGCGCGAGCCTGAATCCCAAGGCGCTGCCCGCACAGGCGGCGCTGATGATGGCGACGGTCTGCGGTGCACGCGCACAGGGACGCGAGGCGGAGTGCGGCATGATTAAGCTCGGCATGGACGCCGACCTCATTCTGCTGGACTTCACGCAGCCGCACCTGATGCCCTGCCACAACGTGATGAGCCATCTTGCCTATGCCGTCAAGGGCAGCGACGTAGTGATGACGATGGTGCGCGGCAAGATCCTCTATGCCGCCGGTGAGTATAAGACCATCGACCTCAATGCGGTCGTCCGCGAGCTTGCCGAATATGTGATGCCGAAGCTGTTCGGCGAAAAGAAGGAAGGGTAATCTTGAAAGAAAAGCGCATTGCAAAAAAGCAAAACTTTCTGACCGGTGCGGCGATCCTGTCGGTTTCGACGATCATCGTCAAGGTCATCGGAATGTTCTATAAGATCCCGCTCAAGAACATCATCGGCGACGCGGGCTACGGTTATTTCAGCAACGCCTACGACATCTATTCGTTCCTGCTGGTGCTGTCAACGACCGGTTTGCCCGTCGCAATGAGCCGCATGGTCTCCGAGGCGCGGACGCTCAACAACGGGCGGCAGATGCAGCGCATTTTCCGTGCCGCGCTGACATCCTACCTGATCGTCGGTATGCTGGGCACGCTGGCGATGGTCTGCGCCCCGCGCCGTCTTGCCGATGATCTGATGCACAGCCCGCAGACGTGGTATTCCATTCTGACGCTCGGTCCCGCCGTGCTGTTTATCTGCCTCTCCTCCGCGTTCCGCGGCTTCTTCCAGGGGCAGGGCGATATGCGTCCGACTGCCGTCAGTCAGATCATCGAGGCGCTGGGCAAGCTCTTCTTGGGGCTATCCTTCGCGTGGCTTGCCATGCGCCGCTGGGACGACCCCGCGCTGGCATCCGGCGCGACGATCCTCGGCATTACGGTGGGTGCAGGCTTCTCCGCGCTGTACGTTTTCACACGCTATCTCCGCAACCGCAGAGAGGTCGCCGCACTCGGCGGCTCGGCGGAGCCCTTCGGCAAGACGCTGAAGGCGCTGCTCGCCATTGCCGTGCCCATTACCATCGGCGCAGCGGGCTTGCAGCTGATCAACCTCCTCGATGCCTCGACCGTGAACTGGCGCATGGTTGTGGCGGCGGGCAAGACCACGCCGGAGTCCGTGAACGTCATGGGTCGCCTGCTGGCTATCGCGGCGCAGGATACCACGCGGACGGCGGAGGTCACGCTCGCGGAGCATGCCTCCTCCATCGGCAAGGGCATCTACTCCTTTGCGCAGACGATCTTTAATTTGCCTACCGCATTCATCCCCTGCATTACCGCAGCGATCATCCCTGCCATCACGAGCCACCTGACGCTCAAGGATGCGAAGGGCGTCAAGATGGTGCAGGATTCCTCCCTGCGCCTGATGAGCCTGATCGCCATGCCCTGCACCGTCGGTCTGTTTGTGCTGGCAGAGCCGATCATGGCGCTGCTCGGCGGCTATTCCGGCGAAAAGCTTCAGATCGCCTCGTGGCTGCTGGCGCTGCTGGCGCCTACGGTGCTCATTAACAGCATCACCACCATGACCACCGCTATCATGCAGGCGCATAATCATATGGTGCTGCCGGTCGTCAATACGCTGATCGGCGGACTTGCCAAGCTGGGCGTCAACTTCATCCTTGTCGGCAATCCCGACATCGCTATCGTCGGCGCGCCGATCGGTACGTTCGTCTGCTTCCTCGTCATTATGGTGCTGAATGTGATCTCCATGCGCCGCGTGCTCGAGGCGCCGCCCAAGCTGCTGCCTCGTCTCTGGAAGACCGGCGTCGCCGCGCTCGTGATGGGGCTTGCGGCGTACCTGACGAATTCGCTGCTCGGCAAGGTGCTGTCAAGTGCGGCGGTTTGCTGCCTCGGCGCGATCGCCGTTGCGGTCGTAATTTACGCTTTACTGGTCATTGCGATGAAAGCGATCACCTACGAGGACTGTCTGCTGCTGCCCAAGGGAGAGAAAATCGCAAAAATATTGAGATTGCAATAAAAAAACCCAATTTTTTACTTGCGTAATTGTAAGGTTTGTGGTAAATTTTATAAGTAGGGAATTTGCCGACCCAGCGGCATATCACATTGCCGCGTTTGCACCGGCGGTTTCGTCGGAGCGGTCGGGGAACAACATTTATATTTTTAGAAAGAGGTAACCACCATGAACAAAACAGAACTGATTGCAGCTGTTGCTGAAAAATCCGGCATGTCCAAGAAGGACGCAGAGAAGGCGCTCGCCGCTGTCGTTGACACTCTGACCGACGCAATGGTCAAGGGCGACAAGGTGCAGCTCGTCGGCTTCGGCTCCTTTGAGTCCAAGTGCCGTGAGGCGCGCATGGGCCGCAACCCCAAGACGAAGGAAACCATCGAAATCCCGGCGACCCGCGTTCCTGTTTTCAAGGCAGGCAAGGCGCTGAAGGATGCCGTCGCGAAGTAATTCGGCGATTTGAACGGGGCTGTTTTGTACAGCCCCGTCAGCTTGTCAAAAAAGCCCGTCAGGACTTTTTTGACAAGCTGACTTCAAAATTGCAAAATGTAAATGAGTAAGATTATTTTGCAATTTTGCCCGCTGCGGCGGGGTTATTGAACGTGAAAGG
>URWG01000035.1 GCA_900551495.1 uncultured Eubacteriales bacterium | reverse complement strand
CGAAGGAGCCTTACGGATACGGACTCTCCGCTTGCCGGTCGGAGGGCGCAGCCCGACGTGGGAATCTCATGCGAAATGTTCCGAGTTCGCCGAAGTTTATCAAGATTTCAGAATAATTCTGCGAGATTGCCACGGGGGCAAGCGCCCTCACAATGACGGGCTTAACACTTATTTGACAGCCTAAAAAACGGACTGCCTCGGCAGTCCGTTTTTGCTTTTTACATCTTTTACAGCGGCAGGGCGTCCATGTCCGTGCGTAGATTGGAGTCGGAGATCAGCTTTCTCGGGCAGACCGCCGCGCACCGTCCGCAGGAGACGCACTTGGAGTAGTCGATGGTCGCGAGATTGTTGATGACGTGAATCGCGTCGTATTCGCACTGCTTTTCACACAGATGGCAGCCGATGCAGCCGATTGAGCAGTAATGGCGGGTATTTGCGCCGCGCTGCTGATTGGAGCAGGCGATCACGATGTCCTCGTTGTAGGAAACGGGTACGATCACCTTGCGCGGGCAGATGTCTACACATTGCATACAGCCGGTGCATTTCTCCGCATCGACCTGCGCAACGCCGTCCACGACGTGAATTGCGTCAAAGCGGCAGACCGTAGTGCAGGTGCCGAAGCCGAGACAGCCCGACGGACAGGCGGACGGACCGTTGCCGGTGACGAACATTGCGCTGCGGCAGTCGGGAATACCGGCGTAGGAGGCTTTTTGCAGATGATTTTGACCGCGGCATTTGACCATGGCGACCTTGCGCTCGACCGCCTGCGCCTCGACGCCCATAACGGCGGATATTTTTTCGGCAGCCTCGGAGCCGCCTGCCGCGCAAAGACCGATCGGCGCTTTGCCGTCCAGCACAGCCTGTGCATATGCCTGACAGCCCGCGAAGCCGCAGCCGCCGCAGTTTGCGCTGGGGAGCGCCTCGACGAGCTTCGGCAGACGCTCGTCCGTCTTGACCGCAAAGACCTTGGAGGCAACGGCGAGGACAGCGCCGAACACCGCGCCCATAACGCCGAGAATGACGATCGCGTAAATTATCTTTTCCATACCGCTTACCCCCTTAGAATACGCGGAAGCCGGAGAAGCCCATGAACGACAGCGCCAGCAGACCGGCGGCGATCAGCGCGATGGGGAAGCCGCGGAACGCCTTCGGGCAGTCGCAGTCCTCCAGCCGCTCGCGCACCGACGAGAACAGCAGGATCGCCACGGTGAAGCCCGCGCCGCCCATGATGCCGTAAACCACGGACTCAATGAAGTTGTAGCCGTTCTGAATGTTCAGCAGCGCCACGCCGAGGACGGCGCAGTTGGTGGTGATCAGCGGCAGATAAATGCCGAGCGCCTGATAGAGGGCGGGCAGCGCCTTTTGCAGGAACATCTCCACAAACTGCACCAGTGCGGCAATGACGAGGATGAACACCACCGTCTGCATATATTCCAGATCGTAGGGCAGCAGCAGATATTCGTTGACCGCCCACGTTGCCGCAGAGGCAAGCCCCATGACGAAGATGACCGCAACGCCCATGCCGAGCGCCGTGTCAAACTTTTTGGAAACACCCATAAACGGGCAAATGCCCAAGAATTTAACAAGGATAAAATTCTCCGCAAGAATCGCGCTCAGGGAGATGGAAAAAAGGGAGAGAAAGAGATTCATTTTCCGCCCTCCTTTTGCTTCTTTTCCGCCAGCCGATGGTTAAACCACTGGGAGAAGGCAATCAGACAGCCGAGCGTCAGGAAGCCGCCGACGGGAAGAATGACGATCAGCGCGGGGTACTCTGCCGAGAGAATGCGCAGCCCGTCGTCGCCGAACACGCCCTTGCCGAAGGTGCCGCTGCCCAAAAGCTCGCGGATAATGCACATCGTCACCAGCGCGACGGTGTAGCCGATGCCCTGCGTCAAGCCGTCCACGGCGGACGCCAAAACGCCGTTTTTCGACGCGAATGCCTCCGCTCTGCCCAAAATGATGCAGTTGACGACGATCAGCGGGATAAACACGCCCAAGCTGTCCGACAGCGCCGGAACGAACGCCTTTAGCAGCAGATCGACCATCGTCACAAAGCCCGCAATGACCACGATGTAGGCGGCAATGCGAATTTTGTCGGGGATGACCTTGCGCAGCAGGGAGATCGCCACGTTGGAGCAGATCAGAATGATCGTGACCGAAAGCCCCATGCCGATACCGTTAAAGAGAGTGGTCGTGATCGCCATGGTCGAGCACATACCCAAAAGCTGCCCGAGCACGGGGTTATTGGTCAGCAGACCCTCCTTGAGTTGCTTTTTGAAGTTCATTTGAGCACCTCCTCGACATAGCGCAGCACGAGGTTCACGCCGTCGGAGACCGCACGGCTGGTGACAGTCGCGCCGGTCAGCGCCTCGATCTGTCCGCCGTCCTTGGTCACGGCGACCGTTCCGGACGCGCCGACGAATTGACTGCGGAAGTCCTCGCGCGTGCAGTTGGCGCCGAGGGAGGCGGTTTCGGCGTGGGAAATGACGGAAATGCCGGTGACGGTCCCTGCGTCATCCACGCCGACCATCATGTCGATCGCGCCGCCGAAGCCGTTGGTGCTCACGCGCACCACATAGCCGAGCTCGTCGGCACGGTAGACCGCCGAAATGCCGTCGGCTTGTGCGGGAAGCTCCTCATAGCTTTGCGCGGGGAGCACCTCCTGCATCGCCTTTTCCGCCTTTTCGCGGGTCAGCGTGTCGATCTTGTCCTCCGTCAGCTCGTTGACAAGACCGAGAAGGGCTGCCGTAACGCCCGTGATGAGCAGAAGCGTCAGCGTCAGGCGGAGAATGTAACGGACGGTTTTCACGCAGCCTCACCGCCCTTCTTCTTTTTCTGTGCGCCGAAGCGCTTGGGAATACCGAGCTTGTCGAAGAAGCCGACGCAGCAGTTCATCAGCAGGATCGCAAAGCTCACGCCCTCGACATACGAGCCGAAGTAGCGGATCAGGATCGTTACGACGCCGCAGCCGATGCCGAAGCAGATCTGACCGAGGTGCGTGACGGGAGAGGTCGTGTAGTCCGTCGCCATGTATACCGCGCCGAGCACCAAACCGCCCGAGAGAAGCTGGTAGAGCATCCAGTCGATGCGGTCGCAGCCGCCGCGCGGGAACGCCACGGCAAGCACCGCGACCGTCAGCAGGTATGCCAGCGGGATACGCGGGGAAATGACCTTGCGGATCACAAGATAAACGCCGCCGAGCAGCAGGAGAATCACCGAAGTCTCGCCCATGCAGCCGCCGATCTTGCCGATCAGTGCGTCAAGAAGGCTCTGCGCGGGAAGCGAGCCGGCGTGCAGCGCCTGCATCGGCGTTGCGGTCGTCACTGCGTCCGGCAGTCCGCCCGTCGTGACGTTATAGGCGCTGCCCGACATCAGCGAGGGCCACGCGAACATCATAAATGCTCTGGCGGCAAGCGCGGGGTTGACAATGTTCATGCCGATACCGCCGAAGAGCTGCTTGACCAGCACGATGGCGAAGAAGTCGCCGATGATGACCGCCCAGTAGGGCAGGCTCGCGGGGCAAACGAATGCGATCAGAATTCCCGTGACGACTGCCGACCAGTCGCCGACGGTGCAGTCCTTTTTCATGATATTGCGGTACAGCCACTCGAAGAACACGCAGGCGCCCACCGAGATCAGAGTCAGCGCCAAGGCACGGAAGCCGAAAAACACGATCGAGCCGATCAGCGCGGGCAGTAGGGCGATACAGACGTCGCGCATGATGACCTGCGTGGCGTTGGAGCTGTGCGCGTGAGGGGAGGAGGAAATGGTTAGCTTTAAGGGTTCGTATTTCATTTCTTCGCCTCCTTTGCCTTTGCGTCGCGGAGCATTTTCTTTGCCGTGCGGAAGCTCTGCACCAGCGGGATCTCCGCCGGACAGTTATACGCGCAGCTTCCGCACTCAATGCAGTCCATGACGTTTCCGCGCTCCAGTGCCTCCAAATCCTCCCGCTTCTGTGCGCGGTGGAGGAAGATCGGCATCAGATGCATGGGGCAGACATCGACGCACTTGCCGCAGCGGATGCAGTGCGGATTGGGCTTCACGCGCAGATCGCTCTCATTGTAGCAGGTCAGGGCGTTGTTGCCCTTGATCGTCGCAGCGTCGAGGGTGTGCTGCGCAATGCCCATCATGGGACCGCCGACGAAAATTTTATGCGGAGTGCCGTGGAAGCCGCCCGCGGCAATGATGAGATCGGCAAAGGAGGTGCCGATGGGGGCAAGGAAATTGCCGGGCTTTTCGATCGCATGCCCTGTGACCGTAACGGCACGGCGCACGAGCGGCATACCGTCGTAAACCGCGTCCGAGATTGCCACGCAGGTTGCAACGTTGAACACCGCGCAGCCCACGGCAGCGGGCAGCCCGCCCGGGGGGACCTGACGACCGGTGACGGTCTGGATGAGCTGCTTTTCCGCGCCCTGCGGATAGCGGACCTTCATGGTCAGCAGCTCCACATCGGCGGGCAGGTGCTTTTGCAGCGACGCGATCGCCTCGGGCTTGTTGGCTTCTACGCCGATGACCGTCCGCTTGGGCTGAAGAATTTTCCGAACGATGCCGATACCGCGAAGGACCCGCTCGGGAGTCTCGCACATCAGACGGTCGTCCGAGGTGATGTACGGTTCGCACTCCGCGCCGTTGATAATGACCGTATCGACCTTACCGACGCCGGAGGAGAGCTTCACGTTGGTCGGGAAGCCTGCACCGCCCATACCGGTGATTCCCGCCTCGCGGATCACGGCGATCAGCTCTTCACCGTTTAGCTCGTCCGCATTTTCGCGGGGGCGGATGTCACGGGAGAGAGTGTCGCGCCCGTCGCTGGCGATCACGACGCACAGCCCGTCCGCACCGGAGGGCGTCGGGCGGTTTTCGATTGCAATGACCGTGCCGGAGACGGAGGCGTGGACGGGAACGCACAAGCCCTGACCGTCGCCGATCTTTTGACCGAGCAGAACACGCTGACCGACCGAGACCAGCGGCTTACACGGTGCGCCGATGTGCTGCGACATCGCAATGCTGACGGTTTTGGGGTGCAGTGGGCGGATCGGCGCATCCTTGGAAAGCTCCTTAAAGCCCCGCGGATGAACGCCGCCGAAGAATGAGCGTGCCATAGCGTTGCATCACCTCAATTCAGACTAATACAAAAATACTATACCATACCAAACGCCAAAAATCTACGATTTGCGCGGCATTTTTTTGCCTTTTTCGTGCGGTTGGCAAAATGTACAAGGAAACACGGAAAAGAATGTATAAATTTTCAGAAAATACCGCTTGCGTTTTCGACAAAACGCGCTATAATAGGGATACAAAGAAATATACCCGTCAAAGCAGCGCGGGAAAGCGGTCAACCGACCCTCCGAAGGAGCAAAACTCTCAGGAATCAAGGACCGTGCTGTGTAGGGATCCTCTGGAGAAGCTCATTGATTGAGTGCCGAAGGTGCAAGGCGAAAGCCGAATCTCTCAGGCAAAAGGACAGAGTTGTATTTTGTTGCGCGGAGGCTGTTTCCGCGCCGCAGAGTACCTGTGATGAGCGTGACCGGAGGTTCCGGCTGCGCTCTTTTTGTTTGCTTCGGCGACCCTGCCGAGCGGCGCTGTCCGACGGGCAGTCCGCAGTCCTACATTATATTCATTGCGGCGCGGGAAAAGCACCCCCGCCCGAAGGAGGAACTATGAGTATTCACGAACTTGCCCCGACCATTGAATTTGTCAATCGCTTTGATCCGGAGGTCGGAGAACTGCTGGCGGGCGAGCTGCGCCGTCAGCGCCGCAATATCGAGCTGATCGCCTCGGAGAACATTGCCTCCGCTGCGGTCATCGCCTGCATGGGCACGGTCCTCACGAATAAATATGCCGAGGGTTTGCCCGCCAAGCGCTATTACGGCGGCTGCGAGGTCGTCGATGAGGTCGAGCGGCTTGCCATTGCCCGCGCGAAGGAGCTGTTCGGCGCGGAGTTCGTGAACGTCCAGCCCCACAGCGGAGCGCAGGCGAATCTTGCGGTCTATGCGGCGCTGCTCCAGCCGGGGGATACCATCCTCGGCATGAGCCTTGCAAACGGCGGGCACCTGACCCACGGCGCTCCCGCAAACCAGTCCGGTAAGGTCTATCACGCGGTCAGCTACGGTGTCGATCCCGCAACGGGTCGCATCGACTATAACGAGGTCGAGCGGCTGGCAAAGCAGTACCGTCCGAAGCTCATCGTTGCGGGTGCCTCTGCCTATCCGCGGGCGATCGACTTTGCTGCCTTTGCCGATATTGCCCATCGAAACGGCGCGCTTCTCATGGTGGATATGGCGCATATCGCGGGCTTGGTCGCCGGCGGTGTGCACATGAGCCCGATTCCCTATGCCGACATCGTGACCACCACGACGCACAAGACGCTGCGCGGTCCGCGCGGGGGCATTATTATGGGCAGGGAGGAATTTGCAAAGAAGATCAATTCCGCCGTATTTCCCGGGACGCAGGGCGGTCCGCTGATGCACGTCATCGCGGCAAAGGCGATTTGCTTCCGCGAAGCCATGCAGCCGGAATTTGCCGCCTATGCGCGGCAGATCGTCAGCAATGCCAAGGCGCTGGCGGCGGCGCTGCTGGGAAAGGGCTTTGATCTCGTCTCCGGCGGCACGGACAATCATCTGATGCTGGCGGACCTCCGCCCGCTGCATATCACGGGCAAGGAGCTGCAGCACCGTTTGGACGAAAACCATATCACCGTCAACAAAAATGCGATCCCAAACGACCCCGAAAAGCCCTTCGTCACCAGCGGCGTGCGCATCGGAACGCCTGCCGCCACGACGCGCGGCATGGTCGAGGAGGATATGCGTGTCATTGCACAGTGCATTTACGATACCGCATCCGATTTTGAGGGCACGCAGGAGAAGGTCCGCGCCGCAGTCGCCGCGCTGACGAAGCGGTATCCGCTCTACGAATGACGCCGTAAGGAAAAATTAAAAGGAGCCGCTTCCAATCGGAAGCAGCTCCTTTGAGACTGTCAAAAAAGTACCGAGCCTGTCATTGCGAGGGTGCTTGCACCCGTGGCAATCTCGCAGAATTGTTTTTGAAATTTCGATAATCTTTGGCGAATTCGAAACATTTTGCATGAGATTCCCACGTCGGGCTATGCCCTCCTCGGAATGACACGGGTTATTTGACACACTGAAAAGGAGCCGCTTCCGTTCGGAAGCAGCTCCTTTTTTCGGTTCAAATCAAAGGCGAATCCGTCCGCCGATGAGTCTGCCGGTGGCGGCAAGACGCTCAGCGTCACGACCTCTGGGCTCCAGGACGCCGTGTGCGCCGAGGACCATAAGAATCGCCAAATAGGTATCCCAGCCGAGGGGGGCAGCGCCGCGCTCCATCTCGGAGATCTTCTGACGGCTCTTGCCGACGGCCTCGCCAAGCTCAGCCTGAGACATTCTCATCTTCTTGCGGTATGCGGGGAGATCCTGTACGAGGGATTCGATCAGTTCCTTCTGTTGCTCTGTCTGTACAAACTGCGGCATTTTCTTCGACCTGCTTTCTTTAAGATTTTTAAGGGGATAAAAGTGGTGTCGTCTGTGGTGGATTTCCGCGGGGCTGCGAAAAAAGCACCATCAACATTGCAAGTATACCATGCTTTGATTTCTTTGTAAACTGTTTTTTTAAAAAATTTTCACTTTATCGAAAATTTTATCGGACACGCAGCCAAATGCAGAAAATCGCGACGCCGATCACGGCGGCAATCGCCGAAATTGTGAGCAGCCAAAGCAGAATCGTCATCCAGCGGGGCACATCTGTCAGCTCTTCCTCATCGAACGGCAGCTCCTCGTCAAACGGAGGAGTCTCCTCCGTCTGCACCGTCGGGGGTTCGGGCGGGCATTGCGTTACAGCACTGTCCGATTGTACCGTCACAGGGGCAACGTCCGACGCGCACGGTCTGCCGCACAGGGGACAGCGGGCGACCTCCGGCGGGTTGGGAAGTCCGCAGACGCAGCGCTGCCAGCCAAGCTCCTCGGGCGTACACAGACGGTGCTCCGCAAGCCGCTGCCAGTGCGTTCCGCCGCGGAATACGATGTGCTCGACCGTGACGGTCAGCCGTTCTGCGCTCTGCGTGCCGATGGGGATCAGGCGCTTCTCGCCGAAGACCGTTCCCGCGCCCGCGGAAAGCTCGGTGAGCACCTCCGTCCGCTCAAAGCGCACCTTGCCCGCCGCGTCTGTCCCCGTGATGTGCAGCCACAGACCTTGCACGGTCCACGGGGCGCGATTGACCATCCGCACCTGCAAAAATGCGGCGCCGCTTCTTCGGTCCGTGCAGCGGCAGGGGCAGGGAATATAGACCGGACAATCCGGCTGAAACAGCGTCTGCCGCTGCGGGACGCTCCGTTCAAAGCGTTCGGTCGGGTGCATATCGTTCTCCTTTGCCTGCGTTATTTTTCCAGCCAAACGGTCATGATCTTTGCGATCTCCGCTCTGGTGGCGGTGCCGAGAGGATCAAGCGTGTATTCGCTCTTGCCGTTGATGATGCCCTCGCCGACTGCCCAGTGCAGCGGCTCGACGGCATAACCCGAGATCTTCGCCGCGTCGCTAAAGGCGGTAACGTCGCCGCTTGCGGTCGGGCGACCTGCAAAGCGGTACAGCATTGCCGCTGCCTGCTCGCGCGTTACGTTGTCATCCGGACTGAAGGTGCCGTCGCTCGTGCCGTTGACGACGCCGCTCTCATATGCCCAAGCGATCGCGTCACTGAACCAGCGCCCCGAGGGAACGTCCGTAAAGGGATGGCTGTGCTGCGCCTTATCGCCGCTGACACGATAGAGAATGGTGGCAAGCATGGCACGGGTCAGGGGCTTGTTCGGCGCGAAGATCGTGTCGGATTCGCCCTTCATCAGACCGCTCGTGACCGCGCTGTCAACGGCGTCATGGTACCACGCACTCATGGTGATGTCGGAAAAGCGTGCGGAGGTGCAGTTCAGCTTCGGCAGCGCTTCCGTCCTGCCCACGCCGCAGACGGTGCAGGTGTAGAGCTTTTCGCCGTTCTCCTTGCAGGTTGCCTGCTTGGTCACCCTGCCGCCGTCATAGGTATGCGCATCGGTTTTCGGCAGCGTTACGGTAAAGCGGTAGGTGCCGTAGGTCGTGGTTTTCCAGACATATACTGCGCTGCCCTCTGCCTTGCAGGTTGCGGCTTTTTCGACGGAATAGGTGTAGCTGTCCGTGCTCAGCTTCGGCAGCGTTACCGTTGTCTTTGCACTGCACTTCGAGCAGGTGCCGGTCAGCGTCCCGACGGCGGAAACGGTCGGCGCGGTCGTTACGGCGTAGGAATAGGTATGCTCGCAAGCCGCCGCCTTGAGCTTCCATGCGGACTTGACGGTCTGCACACTGTCCGCGCCGTAGCTTGAGTCGGCGCCGCCGCTCACGACCGAGCGCTGCCCGGGATATGTATCCTCGGAGGAAACGACCACGGGGAAGGCGACAAAGTATTTGCGCGCCTTGGTAACGGTGTTGTAGTCGCTGTACTTTGCATAACCCGGGTCGTAGCTGTAGTTCTTTTTCATGGCTGCGGCGGCACCCGCAACGGTGCTGCCGTATTTCATCGCGGTCCAAAAGTCCGCTTCATATTCGTAGTCGCCGGTGAAGGTGACGGACTGGGAATAGCCGTAAACGACCTCGACGCCCTTTTCGCGCAGCGGAGCATAGATGCCGCTTGTCGCCATACCGAGGCAAATTGGCATCCAAAGCATGCTGTTCGGAGCGTTCTTCGTCATGTGATTTGCAATTACCGTACCGTCCACGCAGTAGACCGTGCCGCTGTCGCTTCGGTAACTGAATGCGTGCTGGTAAGTCCCGAAGGCACCGGTGACGGTTTTCTTATCTTCGGCGGTCAGCCCGGTGCCCGTCGTCAGCGTGAGGTAGGAGGTATTCGCCTTGGTAACGCTGTCGCGGACATATTCGGTGGAAACATCGGGATATGTATACCCCAGTATTTGGTCATAATCGGTGACACCGTGGGAGTCGAAGATCACGACCGCGCCGTCCTCCATTGCCTTGGCAACATTGGCAATGGTTGCCTTAGCGCCGGAGTAGAGCGTATAGGTGCCGCCGGTCGCCTTGGCGATGCTCAGCCCCTCATTTTGGTACTGCTTTGTGAAGTAGGGGTCGGAATTGTACCACGGACCGATGACATAGACGTTCTTGCCGGCGGGGGAGCCGCCCCGCTCTGCATAGGAGACGGTTTCCGCCGTGCCCTCCGAGGACAGCGTGACATTCTGTGTTTTTGCGCGCAGGGAGGGGAAATAGCCCTGCGGCTCGCCCTCGGCATCCTTCCAAAAGAAGTTGACGTTCGTGCCGTCGTAGGTGCAGGTGCCCTCGGTGTAGTCGTCGGAAGCCGTGACCATTGCCGCAACATCGCCGGAGAGAGCTGCGTAATCCGCAGCGGTCGGTGCATCTCTCACGCTGCGCGTCCGACGGAACTGCGCTTTTTCGTAGGCGAGAATTTGGTCCCAAAGATCAGGCTCCTCCGCAGCGCCGACAAAGCCGCTCAGCAGAGACAGCAGCATGGCGGCGACGAGCAGGATAACGAAAAGTCGTTTCATACGGTTCTCCTTATAGCTTTAATTTAGAACGAAGCCGTGCGTGGTAGAAAATTTCCAACCGACCGACCAAAAGGTCGTAGATCACAAATGTAACGTTTGCCAGCAGCAGGAGCGCCGCGAGCATCCAGTTGCCCATTTCGGAAAACTCCTGCACCAGTGCCGCCATCTGAAAGACGAACAGCATCAGCGCGTAGGCGGCAAGGATTACTGCGTTGAGATAGATCAGCTTGCACACCCGACGCAGAACGCGGCTGCGCAGATGACCGAAGCGGTGACGCAGCAGGGGATAACAGCCGAAAAAGACGAAAAGAATCGCACATTCCTTATCCGGCGCAAGCAGAAGCCCCAGCGCCGCGACTGCCAAAAACCACAGCAGTCCCCAGCGTTCGCCGCACTCGGCGTACACCGGAATCAGCACCAACGACGCCAGCACCGGACAGGCGATTGAGGCGAAGGGCACCGTTCCGCCGAGGAACATCAGCGCCACCGCCAGCGCCGCGAGAACGCCGCAAAGGGCAATGCGCCGCGTGTTATTCCTTCGCATTTTTGCCTCCCGCGCTGTTCTTCAGGAGGGAATACTTGATGTCCCAAAGCTTCTGCGACAGATCGACGTAATAGGAGTGCGGATTGTCAAAGCGCTTTACCTCGTCCCAAAGCGTCTCGACCTGCTCACGGCAGTAGTCGCGAATCTGCTCCAGCGTCGGCTGCGTGTAGACCAGCTCGCCGTTGCGGAAGATCGGGACCTGAAGCTCCCGCGCGGTGAAATTGTAGACTGTTTTCTGCTTCCACGTTGCCTCGGGGTCGAAAATGGTCAGGTCCTTGCCGTCGTCCACCGTCTCGTCATACACGCACATATAGTCCGCAATCGCCTTTCCGGTGTCGTTGCCGTAAAAGCGGTAGAGCTTCTTGAAATGCGGATTTGTGATCTTCCCGACATTCTCGGAGATTTTGATTTTCGGCTCAACGGTGCCGTCGTCATGCTCCACGGCGACGAGCTTGTAAACGCCGCCGAACACCGGCTCGGAACGGGCGGTGATGAGTCGTTCGCCGACGCCGAACATATCGATCTGCGCACCCTGCCGCAGGAGATCCTGAATCAGATACTCGTCCAGCGCATTGGAAACGGAGATCTTGCACTCCGTCCAACCGGCGGCATCGAGCATTTTCCGCGCCTTCTGCGTCAAATATGCCATGTCGCCGGAATCCAGCCGAATGCCGCACTTGGTGATGCCGAGCGGCTTGAGCACCTCATTAAAGGCACGGATGGCATTGGGAACGCCGCTTTTCAGCGTGTTGTAGGTGTCCACGAGCAGTGTCGCATTGTTCGGGTAAATTCTGCAGTAGGCAACAAAGGCATCGTATTCGCTGTCAAACATCTGCACCCACGAGTGCGCCATCGTTCCGCCGGCGGGAACGCGGTAGAGCTGGTCGGAAATGGTGCACGCAGTGCCGTCGCAGCCGCCGATGTACGCCGCACGCGCACCGAGGATCGCACCCTGCGCACCCTGCGCCCGACGCGAGCCGAATTCCAGTACTGTCCTGCCCTCGGCGGCGCGGACGACGCGGTTAGCCTTCGTTGCAATCAGGCTCTGATGGTTGAGCATCAGAAGAATATAGGTCTCCACGAGCTGCGCCTCGATCGCGGGGGCACGCACCGTCAGCAGCGGCTCCTTCGGAAAGACGGGCGTTCCCTCCGGCACGGCGTAAATGTCGCCGGTGAAGCGGAAGGTGCGCAGATAGTTCAAAAAGTCCTCGCTGAACTGTTTCCGTCCGCGCAGATAGGCAATGTCCTCTTCGCTGAAATGGAGGTCCTGAATGTAGGAAATGACCTGCTCCAAGCCTGCCGCGATCGCAAAGCCGCCGCCGTCCGGCACGTTGCGGAAAAACACGTCGAAATAGCACACGCGATCCTTCATGCCGTTGTTGAAGTAGCCGTTTCCCATGGTCAGCTCGTAGAAATCACAGAGCATCGTCATGTTCAGATGGTCGTCATGCAGCATAATGCACACCTCATTCGGTAATTTTTTCTCCATTATAATGTATTTTTCCTTTTTCCGCAATCCCCGCGGCAAAACTTTCTTTCGCTTCGGCATTGACCGCGCCGCCAAGGTTTGATATGATATACGATATAAAAATCAACCGCAGGGAGGAACCCATATTATGATTGAAACGGGAATCAAGGGACAGGCGGAGGCGCTGGTCGAGCGGGAGGATACGGCGCAGGTCGTCGGCTCGGGCGATCTTTTGGTCTACGCCACACCGTGCATGGTCGCGCTGATGGAGGGCGCTGCCTGCCAATCCGTCGCGCCGTTTCTTGCCGAGGGAGAGAGCACCGTCGGCACGCGTATGGACGTCAGACATACCTCCGCGACGCCGGTCGGCATGACGGTCCGCGCGGAGTCTGTGGTGACCGCCGTGGACGGCAGAACGATCACCTTTGAAATCCGCGCCTTCGACGAGGCGGGGGAGATCGGCAGCGCGGTGCACGAGCGCGTCATTATCCGCGCCGAGCGTTTTTTGGAGAAAACCTACGAGAAACTGTAAATAGGAGAATGCTCTGATGCAGAAGCAATTTTTGGAGGCAGGCGAGATCGTCGGCTCACACGGTATTCAGGGAGAGGTGAAGATCCTCCCGTGGGCGGACGGTCCGGAATTCCTGCTGGATTTTGACACTTATTATATCAAGGGACAGCCCCGCCGCGTTCTTTCCTCGCGTGTGCATAAGACCTGCGTGCTGGCGCGGCTCGAGGGCATTGACACGCCGGAACAGGCGGTCTTGCTGCGCGGTCAGGTGATCTCCATCGACCGTGCCGATGCGTCGCTTCCCGAGGGCAGCGTCTTTATCGCCGACCTCATCGGCTGCAAGGTGCTTGATGAGGAGGGACAGGAGCTGGGCGTGCTTCGGGACGTTCTGACGCTGCCTGCCAACGATGTTTACGTCGTCAAGGGCGCGCGGCAGTATATGATCCCCGCAGTCAAGGAGTTTGTCCGCGAGACGAACGTTGCCGAGGGCTATGTCCGCGTCCGCGTGATCGAGGGGATGGCGACCGATGCGGATTGATATTCTGACCTTGTTTCCCGACACCGTGGGGGACATGATGAATGAGTCCATTCTCGGGCGGGCGCAGGAGCGCGATATTATCCGCATCGAGGCGCATCAGATCCGCGACTACACCGCCAACCGTCAGAATCAGGTGGACGACTATCCCTACGGCGGCGGGCGGGGCGCTGTGATGCAGGCGGACCCGCTCTATCGCTGCTGGTGCCATGTCTGCGACGAGGCGGGCGGACCGGTGCATACGATCTACCTGACCCCTTGCGGACATGTGTTTACGCAGAACGACGCGAAAAGGCTCTCAAAAACGGAAAATATCGTGTTGGTCTGCGGGCACTACGAGGGCATTGACCAGCGCTTCATCGACGAATGCGTAGACGAGGAGCTGTCGATCGGCGATTTCGTGCTGACGGGCGGCGAGATTCCCGCTATGGCAGTCGCGGACGCAGTGTGTCGGCTCGTCCCGGGCGTGCTGTCCGATGCGGAGTGCTTCGAGGACGAGAGCCACTGGGACGGTCTGCTGGAATACCCGCAGTACAGCCGCCCCGCCGTCTGGCACGGC
>URWG01000034.1 GCA_900551495.1 uncultured Eubacteriales bacterium | reverse complement strand
CTCCCCGTGGGCGGGGAGCCGTTCTTGCTTACGCCAAAATATAGACCGTGCAGGTGCGGACGCCGAAGTCCCAGCACTCGGCAAAGGTATCAAAGTAAAGATCGATGCGGTTGCCGATGATGGAGCCGCCGGTGTCCTCCGCGACGCAGTAGCCGTAGACATACTGCCCGTCGTTGGAGACGATGTACATTTTCGTGCCGATGGGGATGACCTTGGGGTCCACGGCGATGGCGCCGACGCGGGCGACCGTACCGCTGTAGGTGTAGCCGGTATAGCCCTCGCAGGAGTACGCCGTTGCAGTTACGGTCAGAACATCGGTATAGCTGTACGATGCGCCGGTGGAGGTCGTGATGGTGTTATCGCTGATCTCCTCGGTGGAAACGGCAGGCTGCTGTGTGGGCTGCTCGGTTTCGTCCTCCGCGGGGACGGTCTGCTGCGGGATGCGGTGCTCCGGCTCGTCGGGCTGTTCGCGCAGGGTGCGGTCGGAGCTGCGGATGACCAGCTTGGTTACGGCATTGGTCGTGGTTTCCTCGTCGATGATCTCGCGGGAGATCTCAACGCCGTTTTCGTAGACGACCTTTGCGGTGTAGCGGACCACGCCGTTCACGCCGTCAACCAGCACCAGCTCGGTGCCCGCCTCCAGCGTGGGGTCCTCGAAGTAATTGGTCTGATAGGGGATAATCTCATCGTATTCCTCGGTCACGGTTTTCCGATTGACGATCTCAAGCACCATGCCGTCGTGTGTGGGGCTGTCCGCCTCGCAGGAGAGCACGTCGCCCTCATGCAGCTCGATGCCCGCGCGCCGAAGCAGTGCGCCGACGGTTTCGCCGTAGGTACCGATGACGCTTTCCTCACCGCGGTGAACGACGGTCACCATCTGCATCCGCTGGATGTCGATGCGGCTCACGCCGTCGTCAAAGCTGGTAGTATAGGTATCCTCCTCGCTCAGCTCAATGCCTACCTCGTCGAGTACGACGTCCGGATCGGAGCTGTAGGACTTATGAACGGTTACGAAATCACCGTCGGTGATGACGTAGCTGTTCTGCGCAAAAACGGTCAGCGTCAGAATGGCTGCAAGCGTCGCAATCATTGCGAGAATTGCAAGGATGCGATGGGGCAAACGCACGAAAAACCGTCTTCTGTTTTGTCTGTGCATCAGAGTATTCCTCCTTTCCATAGTGGTCGGTTTCAAGGGGTGAAACCATTGTTACTTTATTGTAACTGCGAGACAATTATAACATTTTTTTCTGATTTGTCAAGCTTTTTTGTATTTTCGACGATTATTACAAACTTTTTACTCCGTTATGTAAACGAAAATTTATTCTATATGCACGGATTTTTCCCATGGAACGGCACTATATCTTGTGAAATGGTTACAAAACAGTTAACATAATTTCCATAATCAGAAACCATTTGACAACCGCATAAAAACGTGCTATAGTAGCCTCAACAAAGAGGCTGTGACGGAGACGAGGACGGTCATGTCTGCGCAGAGAGGGGATCGGTTTGCTGCGAGATCCCTGCCGACGGGTCGTTTTTCTACCACTCCCGAGCCGCTCCGCCGACCTGTAGGCGGGGACGGGTGCGCCCGTTATCGCGTAAACGAGCGGCAGTGTCCGAATTTGCGGCGCTGCAAGCAGGGTGGAACCGTGGGATTTTTTCTCACCCCTGAATCATTCAGGGGTGATTTTTTGTTGCCCCGAAACAGAGGAGGAAAACATCATGTCCGAAGAAAATCTGTACACCTTTGAAAACGAAGCCTACCGCAAGACCTATTGGCACACCTGCTCCCATGTGATGGCGCAGGCGGTCAAGCGCCTGTATCCGCAGGTCAAGCTTGCCATCGGTCCGTCCATCGACAACGGCTGGTACTACGACTTTGACTCCGATTTCTCCTTCACGCAGGAGCATTTGGACGCCATTGAAGCCGAGATGAAGAAAATCTGCAAGGAAAAGCTGCATCTCGTCCGCTCGGAGAAGCCCCGTGCCGAGGCGATCGCCTACATGGAGGAGAAGGATGAGCCGTATAAGGTCGAGCTGATTAACGACCTGCCCGCGGATGCCGTGATCTCCTTCTATACGCAGGGTGAATTCACCGATCTGTGCGCCGGTCCGCATTTGGATTCCACCGGCCGCATCAAAGCCAACGCCTTTAAGCTGACGCAGTGCTGCGGCGCTTACTGGCGCGGCGACTCCAAGCGCAAGATGCTGCAAAGAATCTACGGCGTTGCCTTCCCGAAGAAGGAGGAGCTGGACGAGTACCTGCAAAAGCAGGAGGAAGCCCGCAAGCGCGACCACAACAAGCTCGGCCGTGAGCTGGAGTTCTTCACCACCGTCGATGTCATCGGTCAGGGTCTGCCGATCCTGCTGCCGAAGGGTGCCCGCGTCGTGCAGCTCTTGCAGCGCTGGGTCGAGGACGAGGAGCAGAAGCGCGGCTATCTCCTGACCAAAACGCCGCTCATGGCAAAGCGCGAGCTGTATAAAATTTCCGGTCACTGGGATCACTATTTGGACGGTATGTTCGTCCTCGGCGACCCGCACGACGAGACGAAGGAGTGCTTCGCGCTGCGCCCGATGACCTGCCCGTTCCAGTATCAGGTGTTCCTCAACCGTGCGCGCTCCTACCGCGACCTGCCGATGCGCTTGGGCGAGACGTCCACGCTGTTCCGCAACGAGGACTCCGGCGAGATGCACGGACTGATCCGCGTGCGCCAGTTCACGATCTCCGAGGGTCATCTGATCCTCCGTCCAGAGCAGCTCGAGGACGAGTTCCGCAACTGCTTGGAGCTGGCAAAGCACCTGCTTGACACGGTCGGTATGCTTGAAAACTGCACCTTCCGCTTCTCCCAGTGGGACCCCGCCAACCCCAAGAACAAGTACGAGGGTACTGCGGAGCAGTGGGAGACGGCGCAGGCGGTCATGAAGCAGATTTTGGACGATTTGGACGTTGACTATACCGTCGGTATCGACGAGGCTGCCTTCTACGGTCCGAAGCTGGACATTCAGTACAAGAACGTTTTCGGCAAGGAGGACACCATCGTTACAATCCAAATCGATATGCTGCTGGCGGAGCGCTTCGGCATGGAATACACCGATGTGGACGGGCAGAAGAAGCGTCCCTATATCATCCATCGCACCAGCCTCGGCTGCTACGAGCGGACGCTGGCGTACCTGATCGAGCGCTATGCCGGTGCGCTGCCGCTGTGGATGATGCCGACGCAGGTTCGTGTTCTGCCCATCACCGACCGTGCGCACGACTATTCCAAGCAGCTTGAGGCGCGGCTGAACGCCCTCGGCATCCGCACGGAGAGCGATCTGCGCAGCGAAAAGCTCGGCTATAAGATTCGCGAGGCGCAGCTTCAGAAGATCCCGTATATGCTCGTCATCGGCGACCGCGACATGGAAAACGGCACGGTCTCCGTCCGTACCCGCGGCGGTGTCGATCTCGGTGCAATGACGCCCGACGCATTCGAAGCAAAGTGCCTCAAGGAGATCGCCTCCAAGGACCGCAGCTTCTGATTCTTCTCTCCTGTGCGGCATTGCAGCGCGGGAAATTGAAACGAGCTAACCGAAATATAACAAAAACCGCAGGTCGAATGCGCTCGACTTGCGGTTTTTGCTGTTCTTTTTCTCGGAACTGTGATATAATCAACCACAGTAATTGATTTCCCGACAAAGGAGAAGAGCAAATGGAGAATTATGTAAACTTCGCGGTCGAAAAAACAACGGCACTTTTGGCGATCGACAGCCCGACCGGTTACACCCGCGCGGCGGAGGAATTCGTGCAGCGGGAGTTTGAGGCGCTGGGCTTTTCCGCGACGCGCACGAACAAGGGCGGTATCCTGATCGACCTCGGCGGCGAGGACGCGGACGATGCCCTGCTGCTGGAGGCTCACGCGGACACGCTCGGCGGCATGGTCGCGGAGATCAAGGCGAACGGTCGCTTGCGTATTGTCAACGTCGGCGGCATGAACGCCAACAACGCCGAGGCGGAAAACTGCCGTATTGTGACCAAATTCAACGGAACGTATGAGGGCACCCTGCAGCTTTGCGATGCGTCGCTCCATGTGAATGACAATTATAACGACACCTCCCGCAAATGGAAGGCGATGGAGGTCGTGCTTGACGAGGTTGTTGCGAACGCCGACGACGTGAAAAAGCTGGGCATTTCCGTCGGTGATTTTGTCTGCTTCGAGCCACGCACGCGCATCACGAAGTCCGGCTACATCAAGAGCCGCTTTTTGGATGACAAGCTCTCGGTCGGTATCCTGCTGGGCTTTGCCAAGTACCTCGCCGACAATGCCCTGACCCCGAGGCGCCGCGTTTATGCGCACGTCACGGTCTATGAGGAGGTCGGTCACGGCGGCGCGGCATCCGTTCCGAGCGGCGTGACCGAGGCGATCTCCGTGGACATGGGCTGCGTGGGTGACGGTCTGCAATGCACCGAGCGGCAGGTCTCCATCTGCGCCAAGGACTCGGGCGGACCGTATTCCTATGAGGTCGTGCAGAAGCTGATCGCCGCCGCAAGGCGCGAGAACGCCGACTACGCCGTGGACATCTACCCGCACTACGGCTCGGATGTCGAGGCGACGCTCGGTGCGGGCGCGGATGTGCGTCACGGGCTGATCGGCGCGGGCGTTTACGCATCGCACGGCTACGAGCGCAGCCACATCGACGGTGTGCGTAATACGCTGCTCGTCCTGAAGGGCTACCTGTTCGAGGCATGAAGCTGCGGTATCTCCTGCCCGCGCTGATCTTGATCGCGCTCGGGGTCGGGATCGGTCGATTCTTCGTCTACTATGGCTTTACAGGCGCGCTGTTTTGTGCGCTCGGAGCGGTGCTCCTTGTGTTCGGCGCGGTTGACGGGCTGAAAAAGCGTCTGCCGCGGCTGATGCAGTGGGTGCATCGGGTGCTGGTTGTGCTGTCGGCGCTCGTGCTGACCGCGGGAACGGCGACGGGTATTTGGGTCGGCGTGAGCTGCGGCGGTGCCGAGGATGCACGGGCGGATTGGCTGGTCGTTCTGGGCGCGGGCGTCAACGGAACGCAGCCCAGCCGGTCGCTGTATGAGCGGCTGTGCGTCGCAAAGCAGTATCTTCTGACCTATCCCGAGGCGACGGCGATCCTCTCCGGCGGACAGGGCGACAACGAGAATATCTCCGAGGCGGAGTGTATGTACCGCTGGCTGACGGCGGCGGGAATCGCCCCCGAGCGGCTGCGAAAGGAAGAAAATTCGACCAGCACCGAGGAAAATCTGCGGTTTTCCATGGCGCTGATCAAAGCGGAAACGGGCACGCGACCCGAGAAGATCGCCGTCGTTTCGAGCGAGTATCACCTCTGCCGAACGGAGCTGTTGGCAAGGGGGGAGGGCGTTACCGCGCTGGGTGTGCCCGCGCCGACGACCAACCGCGTTTATTTTGCGCAAATGCTGCTCCGCGAGATCTGCGGCGTGTGGTATACGCTGCTGCTCGGCTGACGGCACCATCGGTAGAATTCGCGGGGGTGCTTCTCCACCCCGCCGCTCGCAGGCACTTCCGATAGAATCCGTAGGGGCACCGTTTCGGTGCCCGCTGTACCGTGTGGAATACGGTTTGCATCAAACCGGAAGTTGCCGACGGCGGGCTTAGGGAAGCCCGCCCTACGCATGGAACGAAAGCTCTTGCATAGGCTGGGGGACATCATACTGCAAAAATCTCGGCGAGGTCGTTTGACCCCGCCGATTCTTATTCCAAGCCCAGCAGCCACGTCATGGAAACGCGGAGGATTTCCGCCAGCGCGACCAGCTCGATGTCGGTCACGGGGCGTTTCTGCCCCTCCAGCAGCGACAAAGCGGGGATGCTCATGTCCACGCCCGCGAGCTGGAGCTTTGCCAGCAGCTCGACCTGCTTCATGCCGAGCGACAGCCGTGCCTGTGTGACGCGCGCGCCGATCAGGTTGCGGTCGCCCAACGCCAGCTTTCGAGTTTTCATAAAAGCACCCCCAATGACACAAATTATATGTGGATTGGGGGTTGATATATTTAGCAATACCAAATATAATGAAAATATATTTGGCTGTAGTAAATATAAACGCGCTTTCGTAACGTTCCGCTGCCCGCTGCGGACGGCTTATCAGCTGCCGATCTTGCCATGCTCCTTCTCAAATTCGCGGATGCAGTCGCGAATGAGAATTAGGATCTGCCCGTTTGCGGAGCGTCCCTCATAATCGGCAACGACGTGCAGCTTGTTCAGCACTTCCTCATCGATGCGGATGGATAAACTCTTGATCGCCATATAGTACCTCCGAAATAAACGTATTTTGTGTTTATTCAGCGCGTCAAGCAATCGTTATCCGTGTCATTGCGAGGAGCGAAGCGACGCGGCAATCTCATGAGAGTATTCCGAGCTCGCCGCGAACCATCGTTAATTCGGAATAATACCGCGAGATTGCCACGCCACCTTGCGGTGGCTCGCAATGACAGACGTGGGCTCTTGACGGTCTAAAATAAACATATTTTGTGTTTATTTTAGACGAGATATGTGTTACAATCAGAAAAGAGCGTTTATAATAACGCTAAAATATGTTTATAATGGAGCTATTATGGAAGATTCAAACGTAGATTATAAGGAATTGTACTTAAAACTCTTCCGCGCGACAGAGGCGGCGATTCGGCTGCTGGTCGAGGCACAGCGCGAGTGCGAGGAGGCGTACCTCTCCGCCTGCGATCGAGCGGAGAAGGAAAAATAGCCGCCCGCCGCCGCTTGCCAAACGAAATGACCGCCGTCCGCCCTGCCTTTTGCAAAACAGAGCGGATACCCCCGCATCTGCCGCCTGAAAAACAAAATCCAGCCCGTGACGATGCCCCTCATCGCCCCGGGCTGGATTCATCTTTACTTCAGCTTTTTGCCGACCTCAAATGCCTTGCCGACTGTGCCGTCAACCTTCAGATAATCATATGTTGCGTGGTCAAATACCAAAGGCTTGAATTTTTCCATGGAGATTTTTCCGCTCTCATCGAGAACCTTTTCGTTCACGCTGATATTCACCAGCCGCCCCAGTACGTTTCCTTCCTCCGTTATCCGAACCAATTCACATTCCCACGTGACCGGAAGTTCTTCAAAAATCGGTGCGTTTACAAATTCGGAACGTGAAATTGTCCAGCCCGCTTTTTCCATCTTGTCCGGCGTGTCGTTGCCGGACACAAGTCCCACATAGTCGGCAGGTGTCATGTTTTCCACATCCGCAAAGCTGACCGTGAACGCCCCGGTCAGTTGAAGGTTTTTGAAGGTCTTTCTGCTGTGGCTGATGCTGAACTCGACCATGCTCGATGTGTAAAGCCCGCCGTAAGCCGCGTTCATTGCATCAGGCACTCCGTTCTCGTCATAGGTACCGATTATGAGCACCGGAAGCGGATAAAACCATGGCTTCTTTCCGATATTCCTTCGCATATGCGTCCCCTTTCGCTTATTAAGAACGACTTCAACTCTCTAAATTTGACTATTATAGATACATTTGTGATAGTTTGCAAGCAAAGTATTTACAAATTAACTGATGACTCGCTGCTATAGTTGCGCTACCATCAAATGCGGTACTGCTGACCTTCTGCGAAAGAAGGTCAGCAGCGCCTTGCCGTCCTTACATAGGATCGGGCATGATAGCGCAACCTGCAAACCGCCTGCCTTTTATAGCTTGAATAAAAAACGGTTTGGTCTCTGCTATCATTTTGCTATCAAACGGGAAATGAGATTTTCAAAAAGTGAGCATTTTCAAGGCTTTGCAGCCCCTCATATTCACTTTTTTCTCATTCCCACTCCACGGTGGCGGGGGGCTTGGAGGTGATGTCATAGACGACGCGGTTGATGCGGCGGACTTCATTCACGATGCGGGCGGAGACCGTTTCCAGCAGCTCATACGGCAGGTGCGCCCACTGCGCGGTCATGAAATCCTGCGAGCGGACGGCACGCAGCGCCAGCGTATAGTCATACGTCCGCTCATCGCCCATGACGCCTACGCTGCGCAGGTCGGTGAGGACGGCGAAATACTGGCTTGTCGAACGGTCAAGACCGGCGAGCGCCATTTCCTCGCGGAAGATCGCGTCGGCATCGCGCAGGATGTCCAATTTTTCCGCCGTGACTGCGCCGATGATGCGGATGGCAAGCCCCGGACCGGGGAAGGGCTGCCGCCATACGAGCGCCTCCGGCAGACCGAGCGCGATACCGAGCTGCCGTACCTCGTCCTTGAACAGGCGGCGCAGCGGCTCAATGATCTCCTTGAAATCCACGTGCGCGGGCAAGCCGCCGACGTTATGGTGGCTCTTGATGACGACCGATTCGCCGCCCATGCCGGACTCGACGACATCGGGATAGATCGTTCCCTGCGCGAGGAAATCAACGCTGCCGAGCTTCTTCGCCTCTGCCTCAAAGACGCGGATGAATTCCTCGCCGATGATGCGGCGCTTTTGCTCCGGATCGGTCACGCCCGCAAGTCGGGAGAGAAAGTGCCCGCCCGCGTTGACGCGCCGCACATCCACATGGAATTGGGACTTCATGATCTGCTCGACCTGATCGCCCTCGCCCTTGCGCAGAAGACCGTGATCGACAAAAATGCAGGTGAGCCGTTCGCCGACGGCACGTTGGAGCAGCGCTGCGACGACCGAGCTGTCCACGCCGCCGGAGAGCGCCAGAAGGACGCGACCCGTGCCGATCTTCGCGCGGCATTCCGCGACGGCATCGTCCAGATACGACGCCATGGTCCAGGTGCGGTGCAGACCGCAGATTTTGTGAAGGAAGTTGTCGATGATGCGCGTGCCGAACGCCGTGTGCAGGACCTCTGGATGGAACTGGACGCCGTAGAGCTGCGCTGCCGTATTTTCCACGGCGGCATGGCGGCAGTTTTCCGAGCAGGCGCTGACGCGAAAGTCGGGCGCGGTCTGCTCGACCTCGACGCCGTGGCTCATCCAGTAGACGGCGGTCTTGTCCACGCCGTCAAAAAGCGGGCTGCCGTCGATGTGCGTCAGCTCGACCTTGCCATATTCGCGTGCCTCGGCGCGTCGGCAGCGTCCGCCGAGGAGCTGCGTCATGAGCTGCATACCGTAGCAGATGCCCAGCACGGGGATGCCCAGCGAGAAGACTGCCGGCTCAAGGGTCGGCGCGTCCGCGTCGAAGACCGTGGCGGGTCCGCCGGTCAGGATGATGCCGCTCGGCGCAAAGGCGCGGATCTCGTCGAGCGAAATATGATAGGGGCGGATTTCGCAGTATACGCCGCACTCGCGCACGCGCCGTGCGACAAGCAGATTATACTGCCCGCCGAAGTCGAGGACGAGTACCTTTTCCGTCATACGCCGTCCCCTCGGAAGACGAGCTGCCCCGCCTCCGCGCTGTCGATGACGGCGAGACTGTGCAGCGGGTAGCCTGCCGCCCGCAGTGCGTCGCCGCCGCCCTGAAAGCCCTTCTCGACTGCGACGCCGATGCCGAGCAGCGTGGCGCCGGCAGCCTCCACGATCTCACAAAGCCCGCGCATCGCTTCGCCCCGCGCCATAAAATCGTCGATGATCAGCACACGGTCATCGGAGCTGATCCAGTCCTTCGCGACCAGCAGCGTGACCTTTTTCTTATAGGTGTATGAAAAAATATCGCTCTGGTACAATCCGCCCTCGATGTTGTCGCTCTTTGCCTTTTTCGCAAACAGCAGGGGAACACCGTATTTTTGAGCGCAGATCGTTGCCAAAGCGATACCGCTTGCTTCTGCCGTCAGGATGAGTGTTGCGTCCTTCACGGGAAAAATCTCGGCAAATGCGTCTGCCAGCTCTTCCATGAAGGCAACATCGACGCGGTGGTTCAGAAATCCGTCCACCTTGACGATGTTCCCGGGCAGGACGCGTCCTTCGCGTCGGATGCGCTCTTTGAGCTTGTTCAATGGGACCCGCCTCCAATCAAAATGGTTTGTCTTATTGTATCGGATGGGGCGGGAAAAGGCAATTGGAAATAATTCCCATCTTGTGCGTCCTTTCACGTCAGGGCGCAGTTGCTTTTGACGGGGCAGGCAAACAAAAAAGACAAGCACGGGGCTTGTCTTGATTGTATGTCGATCATGTCAAAATCAGATAGCGCGTTCAACCTTATTGGAACGGAGGCATCTTGTACAGACGTAGACATGGCGGGGAGAACCATCGACGATTGCTTTCACGCGCTTAACATTCGGCTTCCACATTCTGTTTGCACGTCTGTGGGAGTGGGAGACCTTAATGCCGAACGTAACACCCTTGCCGCAAATATCGCACTTTGCCAATTGCTGCACCTCCAATCATGGGAAAATCATCCATAGAAACGGCACTCTGACGCGCCGAGCTATATAATAGCAGAATTATTTCGGAATTGCAAGAGAAAAATTGCAAAAAATATATTTTTTCTTCGGATGGTTGCAGAAAATGCGCGTTTCGACTATAATAATGTCAACTGAACCAACCGCATTTCGGCTGCTTCACGCGATTGCGCATGTTTTATACCGGAATCCGTTAAATAGCTCAAAAGCTTTTTATAGCGCCAAGGGCGCGTCGGATTCTGCATGAGACGGCGTATCGTGCGTTCGCACGATGTGAGTGTGCGCAGCACATGGGATTCTTGATGAAATATTTTAATTAAAAATCGATATTACTGTTGCCGACAGGAGAGGAGCCGCTTATGAATTCATACAGCGTTTTGCTGAAGAAGATCGTCGAGGATTTTCACCTGACCGTGGTGTACGCGTCGTCGGATTTCGACACGGTGCAGGTCATGGTCGAGGAGGTCGCGCGTCCCGGCTTGCAGCTTTCGGGCTTTTTCCCCCACTTTGAACGGATGCGTTTGCAGATCATCGGCAAGGTCGAATCCGCTTATATCGACACGCTTTCGCATGAGCGCCTGCTGACGGCGTTCGACGAGCTGTTTTCCTTCAAGATTCCCGCCATGATCTTTGCGCGAAACATCGAGCCGAAGCCCGAATGTCTCGAAATGGCGCGGAAAAACGACGTTACCATTCTCCGCTGCATGGAATCGACGTCCTATATCGTCTCGTCGCTGGGCGTTTATCTGAAAAATGCTCTCGCACCGAAAATCTCCCGTCACGGTGTCCTTGTCGAGGTCTACGGCGAGGGTCTGCTGCTGATGGGCGAGAGCGGTATCGGCAAGAGCGAGGCGGCGGCGGAGCTTCTCAAGCGCGGTCACCGACTGATCGCGGACGACGCGGTGGAGATTCGGAAGATCGCGGACAATACGCTGATGGGGACCTCGCCCGCGCTCATCCGCAACTACATTGAAATTCGCGGCATCGGTGTCATCAACGTCGCCAAGCTGTTCGGTATGGCGGCGATCAAGGATGAGACGTCGATCAATTTGGTCATCAATATCGTCCCGTGGAGCAGCGAGCAGATCTATGACCGCCTCGGCTTGGAGGAGCAGTACATGGATCTGCTGGGCGTGAAAATTCCCGCCATCACCATCCCCGTGAAGCCCGGGCGCAACCTTGCGATTATTTTGGAGGTCGCGGCGATGAACAACCGTCAGAAAAAGATGGGCTACAACGCGGCGGCGGAGTTTACCGAGCAGATCAACCGCCATTTTGACGAGCACAACGGTCAGAGCTTCTAATCTGTGACAGCTTTCCCCCTTGTCATTCCGAAGGCGTAGCCGTTGGCGACGAAGGAGCCTTACGGATACGGACTCTCCGCTTGCCGGTCGGAGGGCGAAGCCCGACGTGGGAATCTCATGCCAAAGGTTACAGCTTACGAAAGCTTCTCGAAATCGTGAAATTTCCCGAGAGATTGCCACGACCCCTTGCGGGGTCTCGCAATGACAAATTAAAAGAATTTGACAGCTTGACCGAAAGGAAGCGACAGTATGTTTGATTATGTCCTGAAAAACGGCAGTGTGCTCGACGGAACGGGCGCGGCGGCATTTTCGGCGGACATCGGCATCCGCGACGGGAGGATTGCCGCCGTCGGACAGCTCCCCGCCGAGGGAAACGTGCTCGAGCTGCACGGAAAGACCGTTGCACCCGGCTTTATCGACATCCATCGGCACGGCGATGCGGCGGCATTTCGTGCGGGCTTCGGCGAGCTGGAGCTGCGGCAGGGCTTGACGACGGTCATCAACGGCAACTGCGGGCTGTCCGTAGCCCCGATCGGCACGCGCCACCGCGCAGAGATTTTGGAATACCTGACGCCGATTGTCGGTGCCGTCTCGCCCGAGATACCGCTGCAAACGCTCGAGGCGTACCGAAACGCCCTGCAGCGGCAGCCGCTTCCTGTCCATGTGGGGATGCTGGTCGGCGCGGGCGTGCTGCGGGCGGACACGGCGGGCTCCGGCGAGCGGCTGACGGAGGCGGATTTTTCTGCGATCCACCGTTCGATGGAACGTGCACTCGGCGACGGGGCATTCGGCGTCTCGCTCGGGCTGGGCTACGCACCGGAGTGCTTTTACACGACTGACGAGCTGATTCACGCGCTGGAGCCGCTGCGGGGAGGCAACATTCCTGTCACGGTCCATATGCGCGAGGAGGGCAGTGCCGTGGACGCGGCGGCGGAGGAAATGCTCACCGTTGCCGCCGCCCTTCGCTGCCCCCTGCATATCAGCCACCTCAAGGCAATGGGGAAGCGGAACTGGGGCAAGAAAATTCCTGCGATTTTGCGCCGCCTGGAGCAGGCGCGCGGGGAGGGAATGGATGTCACCTGCGACGTCTACCCTTACACCGCTGGCTCCACACAGCTTCTGCATATCATGCCGCCGGAGCTGCTTGCGGGCGGGACAGAGGAGATCTGCCGCAAGCTGCTCGACCCGTCCGAACGGAGGCGGCTGACCCAACGGCTGCGCGAGGGCACGGATTTTGACAATATTTCGATGCTCGTCGGCTGGGACAATATCTATATGTCCTCGCTGCAATGCGAGGAGAATCGGCAATTCATCGGCAAGAGCGTGGCACAGGCGGCGTCCGTGCGGGATCAGACGCCCGAGGAGTGCGTGTTTGACCTGCTGGCGCAGGAGCGCTGCACGATCACAATGATCGACTTTATCACCTCCGAGGAGGACATTGCGGCGATCCTGCGGGCAGAGTATTCTAACGTGATCTCCGACAGCACCTACCCGACCGCCGGAATTCCGCATCCGCGCCTGTACGGAACGTTCGCACGGGTGTTGGAGCGCTACGTCGGAGGCGGCGTGCTGACCCTACCGGAGGCAATTCATAAGATGACGCTTGCCCCCGCACAGGCGCTCCGTCTGCCGCGGAAGGGAAAAATCGCGGAGGGCTTTGACGCCGATCTCGTGGTGTTCGACCCCGCCGAGGTGCGGGAGAACGGCACCTACGCCGACCCCGCGCAGTTTGCCTCGGGCATCGGGACGGTCTTTGTCGGCGGCGCTCCCGCCCTGCTCGACGGGAGGCTGACCGCCGCGCCGAACGGACAGGTGCTGCGTCGGGATTGACAAGGGAGAATTTTTGCCGTATAATCGCAAAAACAGGGAGAAAATACAATGAATAAGAAGAAAATGCCGCCGCAGCGACTGCTCGGGCTGACCTTTATCATCGCGGGCGTCCTGTTTTTTATCGTTGCGCTGATCAATCATGAGAATCCGAAGGTCTATGTGCCGGTCAGCCTTCTGAGTGTTGCGGTCGGCGCGGCTGCACTGCTGCTGCGGCGAAAGGACTCAACCTGACGGGAAAGGGGAAACGCACCATGCCATATTGCTCCAACTGCGGTCGGCGCATTCAGACCGACGCGCGGTTCTGCCCCTATTGCGCGACCCCCGTCCGTGCGAAGCAGAAGCGGCCGGTCGAGAGCCTGCGCGGGCTTGCGCGGGAGATGGACGCGACGCCCGATTATTCCGAGCGGTATCAGCGTGCCGATGTCCGCCGCAACCGCACGATGGCGATGCTTGCCTACCTCTCGTGGGCGGTCCTCGTGCCGATCTTCTTTGCGCGGCGCTCCTATTTTGCCCGCTTTCACGTCAATCAGGCGCTGCTGCCGAACGCCGTCGGCTTCGCGCTGATCTGCCTTGCCGTGCTGCTTGCACCGAAGGCGGCGTTTTTCGGCTGGTTTTTCGCCCTGCTGGACGTGCCCGTGGCGGCGCTGCGGGTGCTCGGCTTCCTCAACGCCCGAAACGGCAAAGCAAAGGAGCTGCCCTTCGTCGGGAAATTCCGTTTTTTCCAATAGACAGAATAACGTATCCCCCCC
>URWG01000033.1 GCA_900551495.1 uncultured Eubacteriales bacterium | reverse complement strand
CTGCCGATACGATCGCAAATAATTTTTTCAGTTTCATAAAATCTCCTTCTTTCCGGCTGCATCCTTCACAGCCAACATATTGTATCTCCTCGGTACGTTTCTGATTTTAGTGAGCGAATGTAAAGCCGAAAAGACAGAAATTGTAAAATCGGTGTCAAAAAATACAACGGCTGACCCAAAAGCGGGTCAGCCGTTGCAGACTTGCGAAAAATTGCTGCTGCCGCGCGGTCGCTACAGCCGCAGCCCCTTGATGTCCTTGACGCGCGACAGGATGATATTGCAGCTGCACCCGACCACGCCGGGCAGCGTGTCGATAACCGTGTGTAAAAACGTCTCCATCTCCTCGGCGGAGGCGGCAACGGCGTGAACGTGCAGCTTGTCCCTTCCGGTCACGCGGTAGATCTGCGTGACCGTATCGTGGTGATTTAATATCTCCGTGACCTCCGAAAGACAGCTCGGCGTCGTCTCGATCTCAAAGTAACAGGATACCGCCCCGCTGATCCTCTGCGGATTTATCACGGTCGTGTACTCCTCGATGATGCCCTTCTGCTCCAGCGCCTGTATTCTTGCCTTTACCGCGACCCTTGATATGCCGATCTTCTCCCCGATGTCGGAATAAGAAGCACGCGCGTTTTCTATCAGCAGCCGCACGATCTTCCGATCCAGCTCGTCCAGCCCGTCTAAGTACATTCGTGAACCCTCCGTCCGCATGATCTCTGTCGTTATCATAACACGTTTCTTTCAAAAAGTAAACGCCGTATTGACTTGCCGCTTCAAAAACGCTATAATAATTTCGAATTGTAATTTTTTTCTTACGTTTCGGAGGAGTATCATGAATCGGGATTTAACGGAGGGACCCGTCGTAAGGTCCATGCTGCTGTTTGCCGTCCCCATGATCTTGGGGGACCTGCTGCAGCAGTGCTACAACATTGCCGACACGCTGATCGTCGGGCAGTTCCTCGGGCGGGATGCGCTTGCGGCGGTCGGGTCCTCCTTTACGCTGATGACCTTCCTGACCTCCGTGATCCTCGGCCTGTGCATGGGAAGCGGCGCCCTGTTTTCCATGCGCTTCGGGCAGCGGGACGAGGAGGCTCTCCGTGAAAGCCTCTGCGCGTCGTTCTTCTTTATAGCGCTCGTGACCGTGCTTATGAACGTCCTGTCCTATGTCTGCTTGGACGGGCTTCGCACCTTCCTCCGCGTCCCCGATGAGGTTTGGGGCGATATGCGGGAGTACCTGTTTGTGATCTTTATGGGCATCCCCGCCGTCTTCCTGTACAACTACTTTGCCTCTTTTCTGCGGGCGATCGGCAATTCCGTCATACCGCTGGTTTTTTTAGCGGTTTCCGCCGTGCTGAACATCGGTCTTGATCTTTGGTTCGTGATCGGTCTGGAGCGGGGCGTCGCCGGAGCTGCGGAGGCGACCGTGATCGCCCAGTACCTCTCGGGCATCGGAATTGCCGCCTACGCACTCCTGCGCCTGCCGCAGGTGCGCTCGATACGGAACGTCCGCTGTCTGCGGCGGGGGCGTATCCGAGAAATCATCTCCTTCTCTGCGCTGACCTGTGTGCAGCAGTCGGTCATGAATCTCGGTATCCTGATGGTGCAGGGGCTGATTAACAGCTTCGAAGCCGTTGTGATGGCAGCCTTTGCCGCCGCCGTGAAGATCGACGCCTTCGCCTATATGCCGATGCAGGACTTCGGCAACGCTCTTTCCACCTTCATTGCGCAGAACTACGGCGCAAAAAAGAGCGACCGAATTCGCGCGGGACTGAAGAGCGCGGTGCACATCTCCGTGGTTTTCTGCCTGGTCATCTCCGCGCTTGTCTGCGTGTTTGCCGAGCCGCTTATGAAAATTTTCGTGGACGCCGCCGAGACGGAGATCATACGCGAGGGCGTGCGGTATCTGCGCATCGAGGGCGCGTTCTACTGCGGGATCGGCTGCCTGTTCCTGCTCTACGGCTTGTATCGCGCCTTGGGAAAGCCGGCAATGAGTCTCGTCCTCACCATCATCTCCCTGGGCACCCGCGTCGCGCTGGCATACCTCCTGTCCGCCGTCCCCGCGATCGGCGTAGTCGGCATCTGGTGGTCCGTTCCGATCGGCTGGGTACTGGCAGACCTGACCGGACTGCTCTATTACAGGCTCCGACGGAAAGCGCTGCTCGCCTGAATTTCGGCAAAAACACAACGGCTGACCCAAAAGCGGGTCAGCCGTTGCATCGGTTCGGGAAATATTCTGCTTACTCGTCGAGGTCGGCGAAAGCTTCCGTCTCCTCGGTGTCCTTGCACTTGCAGCAGGGCAGGAGTCTCTTAATGTCGTCCCAGAAGTGGATCAGGGCAACCGCAGTGGCAGCAGCGATTACGACGCCGCCGACGATGGAACAGATAAGTCCGAGATTGCTTTTCTTCATAATACACTACCTCCTTTAGGATTTCTACTGTTAGTATACCGCATTTTTTCGATTTGGCAAGCATTTTTTCGCCGCAACAAAGAAAAATTTACCGTTTCGTCAAACTCTGACAACGAAGTCCGGCTTGCGCTCGACCGGCGGGTGCAGCTCGCCCTGCGGATAGCCGAGAATGCAGTGTCCGACGCCGATCCAGTCGCCGTCGATGCCCCACTCCTTCAGCAGCGCCTTCCCCTCGGGACTGTCAAACTCCTCGCGGGCGCGGTGGATCCAGCAGCTCCCGATGCCGAGACTGTACGCCGCCGCCATCAGGTTGCCCATCACCAGCGAGCCGTCCTCCACGGCGGTATGTACATCCGCCCGCGCCAGCACGAGGCAGACCGTCGGCGCGCCGTAGAAGGGGTGCGCGTCGGGCTTGCCCAGCACCTCGGCATTCATACGCTCCAGCCGCGCAATGTCCTTCGGGTCCTGCAATACGACGATTTTCGCCGATTGCCTCCCCATGCCGCTGGCAGCGTAGGTGCCCGCACGGAGAACGTCCGTCAGATCCTCCTCCCGAAGCTGCGTCGGGCGGTAGCTGCGGCAGCTCCTGCGGTCGCAAAGTATCCGAATAAATTCGTTCATAATTCTTCCTCCTATCTATCAAGTCGTTAAATTAGCAGCGCATAGATCAAGCACGCACCTTAGCTCCCTCTGCCGAAGGAGCTAAGACCGTCAAAAACGTCCGGTCTGTCATTGCGAGACCCTGAAAGGGTCGTGGCAATCTCGCAGAATTGTTTTGAATTCTCGATATGCTTCGGCGAATCCGAAACATTTCACATGAGATTCCCACGTCGCTTCGCTCCTCGGAATGACATAACCGAGGGTTCTTTGACGCGCTGAGGCGATCAATGATCGCTCCTACGGTGTTGAACGAGCTGCCGCCGCATATCGCACCCTTATCATTCACTATTCACCATTCACTGTTCACTGTTAATTATTCGCTCAACCCCCGCAAAGCATAATTATGTAAACCAATCGGGCACGGTTCCCGCCGCCCCGAAAACACTCAGGAGGAAAAAACAATGGCTTTTGAACCCAAAACGCAGGCGTTCTCCTCGTCCATTGCCACCGTCACCCTCGGCACAGGGGACAAGGCAGTCAAGCTGGGCGGCGTGAATGTTCTGCCTTTCTACTCCTTCGATGCACCCATTGAGAACGCACCGAAGATCGGTATCGAAATTACCGATGCCGGCATTGCCGCTTACCCGCAGAAGGGCTTGCAGGAATTCTACGCCGGCTGCACCACCCCCGCCGAGATGGCGAAAAAGGTCGAGCAGATGCACGGCGCATCCTTTATCTGCCTGCACTTTGAGGGCGCCGATCCCAACGGCGAGAACAAGCCCGTTGCCGATTGCGTCGAGATCGCCAAGTCCGTTGCCGAAGCAACGACCCTGCCCATCGTCATCATGGGCTGCAAGAACATCGAAAAGGACGCCGAGCTGTTCTCCAAGATCGCAGAGGCGCTCCAGGGCAAGAACATCCTCGTCCTCTCCGCCCGCGAGGAGGACTATAAGACCGTCGGCGCCTCCGTCGCTCTGGCGTACAACCAGAAGGTCGGCGCAGAATCCGCCGTCGATATTAACCTCGCAAAGCAGCTCAACGTGCTGCTGACCCAGCTCGGCGTTGCGCCGTCGTCCATCGTGATGAACGCAGGCTCCGCCGCTGCGGGCTACGGCTATGAGTACGTTGCCTCCACCCTCGATCGCATCCGTGCCGCGGCACTGGCACAGAGCGACGACCAGCTCCAAATGCCCATCATCACCCCCGTCTCCACCGAAACGTGGAGCGTGAAGGAATCCATGATGGCGGAAGCCGATATGCCCGAATGGGGCGACGCCGAGGAGCGCGGCATTGAGATGGAGATCACCACCGCCGCCGCTTGTCTGGCAGGCGGCTCCGACGCCGTTATCATGCGTCATCCGGCTGCCGTCAAGGCAATCGCGACCATGATCGAAGCGTTGGTCTGATCGGAAGGAGGAACATACCATGGCACTGAAAGGCTTAGACATCTTCAAGCTCTCTCCGAAGAAAAACTGTAAGGAATGCGGCAGCCCCACCTGTATGGCATTCTGCATGAAGGTCGCACAGGGCGCCGTCCCGCTGGATAAGTGTCCGTACTTCTCGCCGGACGCCATCGCGACCCTCTCCGAGGCGACCGCGCCTCCCATGAAGACCCTCACCGTCGGCAAGGACATCAAGCTCGGCGGCGAAACGGTTCTGTTCCGTCACGAAAAGACCCTCGTCTCCCGCAACCGCTTTGCCGTGCCGGTCTGCACCTGCATGGACGAGGCGAAGGCGGACGAAAAGCTCGCCGATCTGCAAAAGGTCGATTACGAGCGTATCGGCGAGCGCGAATACGTTGAATTCGTCCTCGTCCACTGCTCCAAGGACTCCGCCGGCAAGTGGGAGGACCTTGTAAAGAAGGCAATGGCGACCGAGCGCACCCTCATCCTCGACTGCGAGTGCGTTGAGTGCGCAAAGAAGGCGCTGGCGCTGTGCAAGGACGGCAAGCCCATCCTCAACGGCGCAAACGCCGAGAACTATGAAGCCATGAGCGCTGCCGCGACCGAAGCGGGTGTCGTTTTGGGCGTCAAGGGCACATCCCTTGCCGAGCTGTACGACACCGTGAAGAAGCTTGAAGCCCTCGGCAACAAGAACCTTGTCATCGACGTCACCGGCGCGACCGTCAAGGAAACCTTTGCCAACGCCGTGCTCGTGCGCCGCACCGCCCTCAAGGACGGCGACCGCACCTTCGGCTATCCCTCCATTGTCAATTTGGCGAAGATCGCCAAGGGCGACCTGCATCTGCAAACTGCGCTGGCTGCCGTCTTTACGCTGAAGTACGGCTCCATCATCGTCATGGAGCAGATGCGCTACGCCGAGGCGCTGCCGCTGTACGGTCTGCGTCAGAACATCTACACCGACCCGCAGAAGCCGATGAAGGTCGCGCCCGGCATCTACCCGATGAACGGCGCCACGCCCGACGATCCCTGCCTGATGACGGTGGACTTTGCGCTGACCTACTTCCTTGTCTCCGGCGAGATCGAGCGCTCCAACGTGCCGGTGAACCTTCTCATCACCGATGCCTCCGGTATGTCTGTCCTGACCGCGTGGGCGGCGGGCAAGTTCTCGTCCTCCACCGTCAAGAAGTTCTTTGACGAATTCGACATCGCCGGCAAGATCAACAACCGCACCCTCGTCATTCCCGGCAAGGTCGCCGTCATGAAGGGCGAGATTCAGGACAAGCTGCCCGATTGGAACGTCGTTGTCGGCACGCGTGAAGCGGTCGAGATCGTCAAGTACCTCAAGGACGGCGAGCACATCAAGGCTGCGGAGCTGGTCGCCGCGTCCAAGAAGCCTGCGGAGGAGAAGAAGCCCGCCGCGGACGAGAACGCCCCCATCGACTTCAGCAAGCTCGTCATTCCCGAGATCGCACACAAGGACATGGGCGTTACCTACAAGACCCGCAATGTGCAGTCCAAGAAGTTCGTCACCATCGGCGAGCGTATCCACTGCATCAGCCCGGTCATCCGCGAGGCAATGGCGACCTTCAATCCCGATCCCATCCTCGAGCGTGCCGCGCAGCAGATCAAGGCGGGCGCGACCTACCTCGACGTCAACATCGGACCTGCGGAGTCCAACGGTCCCGAGCTGATGACGTGGGCGGTCAAGCTCCTGCAGGAGAACTTCAATAACGTCCCGCTGGCACTCGACACCGCCAACAAGAAGGCGATCGAAGCCGGTATCCGCGTCTATAACCGCACCAACGGCAAGCCCATCGTCAACTCTGCCGATGCAGGCTCCCGTATCTCCAACATCGACCTCGCCGCCGCCAACGACGCCATCGTTATCGCCCTGTGCTCTGCCGACGGCATTGCAAAGGACAACGACGAGCGTATGCACCACTGCCATACCATGCTTGATCGCGGCATGGCGCTGGGCATGGAGGCGGAGGACCTGTGGTTCGACCCGCTGTTCCTTGTCGTCAAGGGTATGCAGGACAAGCAGATGGACGTCCTGAACGCCATCAAGCTGTTCGCCGACGAGGGCTTGAAGTCCACCGGCGGTCTGTCCAACAACTCCAACGGCGCACCCAAGGCGCTGCGTCCGATCATGGACTCCGCGCTGGTCGCCATGGCGATGATGCAGGGTCTGACCTCCGCGATCGTCAACCCGAACGACCTGCGGCTGATGGAGACCATCAAGTCCTGCGACATCTTCAAGAACAACGAGCTGTACTCCGACAGCTACCTCGAACTGTAATTTAAGGATAACTGCGCCCTTTTTAGGGCGCAGTTCCTGACATTTTTCTATCCCCCTCGGGGGGATATGACCCTGCGTCTTCAGAGCAATTCGACAGGCTCGCCGCAGATGCCCCCACGCGAAAGCACGAACGAAAGCCCTTTTGCAGTCTGAAACGGAGGCAGGTCATGACCAAAAAGCGATGTTGTATTCTGCTCTGTCTGTTCGCCGCGCTTGCCTTGCTTGTCGGCGGGTTCTTTCTCGTCCGCGCTTGGCTCAGACCGGAGGTTTGGGTCAGTGTCCCATCGGGCTGCTCCTTCGTTCTGACCAATGCAAAGGGTGAAACCTTGGTGATGGAGCACGGGAAACGCAGCGGCACGATGGAGCTTTTGGATTTTGAAGGAGGATTTTCCGTCCACCGCTACAGGGTTTCCGACAGCGATTTCTTCACCTTCCAGCCAAGCTCCGACGACATATCTTTTGATGTTGAGTGGGGAGATACCTTCAACGCTTTCTTTGCCGATCAAGCGCAAAAAGTAACCGTTTCCCGCGATTTTGTGCTTGCAGAAGGCAACGTAACGGATTATTCCGTCTCTGCATTTACGACCGACGGCTCTACCCGACGCTATGAGCTGAGCGGTGACGAAGCAGCTTGGGTGCGGCTGGAGCGGTCGGAGAGCGAGGCAACGGCGGAAAGCTCCTCAGCCTACGCCTTTGAGCTTCGCGACCTGTACACCGGCGAGGTATTCGCACACCACGACTCCCCCGACGGGGCAAAATTTACTCTGCAAAACCCATCCGAAAATTAGGAAAAAGCTCGCAATACTCTGAAATTCGTTCCCAAAATATGCAAATATTTCACGATAAACAGGAGGAAAAACCATGAGCGTATTAACCGATCTCATCTATGGCGGCTCAAATGCCGTCGCCGGTTTGACCGAAGGGGCGGTCAATGATGCCATCGCCAAATACGGCGCGGACAAGCCCGTCGCGTTCCCCGACACTGCGTATTTCTTCCCCACCATCTATGCCGCAACGGGCGTCAAGGTCACGAAGCTGGGCGATCTGCCCGCGTGCGTCGGTGTCCTCAAGAGCCTCATCACCAATCAGGAGGACCTCGGGCAGGCGCTCAACGCCGGTCTTGCCACCGCAGTCGGCGCGGAAATCCTCGAGGGCTTGGGCTACCTCGACGGTGATCCCTATGCCGACGACTCCGGTATCGGCTTTGTTCCCGACCCCGTCATCCGCTCCCTCGGCGTACCGCTGGTCACGGGCGACATCCCGGGCGTCGCTGTCGTGCTGGGCAAGGCGGAGAACCCCGCCGATGTGGTCAAGGTCGTAAAGGATTACCAGTCCAAGGGCATTATGACCTTCATGGTCGGCGACGTCATCGAGCAGTGTGCCGAGGGCGGCGTGAAAATGGGTCTGGAATTCCGCGTTGTGCCGCTGGGTCATGCGGTCACGAGCGTTATCCACGTCGTCACCGTCGCCATCCGTGCGGCGCTCATCTTCGGCAACGTCACCCCGGGCGACCTCGGCGGTCTGCTGACCTATACGAAGGACCGCGTCCCCGCGTTCGTCAACACCTTCGGCGCGATCGACAATGTGGTCGTCTCCGCAGGTGCGGGCGCGATCGCACTCGGCTTCCCCGTCGTTGTGGACATCGACCTCGGCGAGAATCAGGTCCCCGGCGCGCTGGAATCCGTCTGCGACCACGACCTGACCGTCAAGCGCTCGCTGGAGCTGCGCAACATCAAGATCAAGTCCAAGGAGCTGCCGATCCCCGTCGCCTTTGCCGCCGCCTTTGAGGGCGAAATTATCCGTAAAGCGGATATGCACAACGAATTCTGGTCGGGCAAGAACGCCACGGCGGAGCTTGTCATGATGGCGGACAACGTTGAGGATCATAAGATCACCATTGTCGGACCCGATCTTGACAGCGGCGAGAAGAACCTTGCCCTTGCCACCAAGGTCGAGGTCAGCGGCGCGAAGATGCAGACGGACTTCGAATCCGTTATCGAGCGCAAGATCCACGCGTGGTTCAACTATATGGAGGGCGTCATGCACACCGGTCAGCGCAATCAGGTGCGTGTCCGCGTGTCGAACGACGCGTTTGAAAAGGGTCTGCGCCTGAAGCACTTCGCCGAGGTGCTGTACCACATGATTATGGACGAATTCGACGCCGTTGTCGATAAGTGTCAGATCACCCTCATCACCGACGAAGCCGAAGCGGAAAAATTCCGCGACGAGGTTGCAATGCCGCGTTACAACGCTCGTGACGACCGTCTGTCCTCCATGACCGACGAGTCCGTTGACCGCTTCTACACCTGCATCCTCTGCCAGTCCTTCGCGCCGGCGCACTGCTGCGTGGTCACACCCGAGCGTTTGGGTCTGTGCGGCGCGGTTTCGTGGCTTGACGCCAAGGCGACCAACGAGCTGAATCCGCAGGGTCCCTGCCAGCCCATCCTGAAAGAGGGCTGCATCGACGAGCGCACCGGTCGCTACGAGACGGTCAACAAGATGATCAAGGAAGCGACTCACGGCGCGGTCGAGAATGTCACGCTTTATTCCATTTTGGAGGATCCGATGACCTCCTGCGGCTGCTTCGAGTGCATTTGCGGCATTGAGCCGATGAGCAACGGCTTTATCGTTGTCAACCGCGAATTCAAGGGCATGACCCCCGTCGGTATGACCTTCGGCGAGCTGGCGTCCTGCACGGGCGGCGGCGTCCAGACCCCCGGCTACATGGGTCACGGTCGCCACTTCATCTCCTCTAAGAAGTTCATCGCTGCCGAGGGCGGCATTGAGCGTATCGTTTGGATGCCGAAGGAGCTGAAGGACGACGTTGCCGAGCGCCTGAACAAGACCGCCAAGGAGCTTTACGGCATCGACAACTTCGCCGACATGATCGCCGACGAGACGATCTGCGAGGACTGCGAGGCGCTGATGGACTTCCTGACGGAAAAGAACCATCCCGTCCTCGGGCTGGAGCCTCTGATGTAATGATACTGCACATCGGGAGGGCGCAACGCCCTCCCGATATTCCGAACTCTCTTCCGAAAAGGAGCTAATCACCATGACGATTGATTTTTCCAAGATCGCGGAACAGTGCGTTCCCAACGCCAAGGGCGGCGAAAAGGAGCTGCTCAAGCGGGCGTTTTCCGACGGCGCGGTAACGGTCATGCTCGACCGGCTGGCGCCCGGCGCTTCGATCGGCGTGCATACCCACGTTGACGACTGCGAGATCATGTACATTCTTTCCGGCACAGCCGCCTTCCTCACCCCCGACGGCGAGGAGACCGTCCCCGCAGGCTGCTGCCACTACTGCCCCAAGGGCGGTACCCACGGACTGAAAAATAACGGTGCGGACGAGCTGAAATTCTTTGCCGTCGTGCCGAAGCAATAATATACGGTTTTATGAAAGACCCTCTGCTCTACGCACAGCGCCGAATCGGACCGCTGCTGCGCGACCGCCGCACGATCGCAAGCGCCGCTGCCGTCTGTCTGACAGCAACGGTGTGCTATCTGTATGTGTTGGTCGGAAATATCAACAATTATGACAATATAGCATGTACCCCGGCGGGCTACGGTACCGGTCTGCGCTCGGGTCGGTGGTTGCTGACGCTGCTCGGCGATGCCTATTCACACTTTCTCGGCAACTATAATCTGCCGCTGTTCAACGGACTGGTCGGGCTGCTGTTTCTCGGGCTTGCGTGTCAACTGCTGTTCCGCACGCTGCGGCTGGAGCAGCCATGGCAGTGTGCACTTCTCTCCGTTATCACTGTCGCTTTCCCCGCTGCTGCCTCGGCGATGCTTTTTTCCTTCACTGTACATTACTATCTGCTGGCAGTACTGCTGGCATCGGCTTCCGTTTGGCTTGTCACTCGGCGCGGTACGGGCTGCTTCATTTTGAGTGCCGTACTGCTGTGTTGCTCAATCGGATTGTATCAGGCATATTTCCCGCTGGCAGCCGCCGTTTTGGTGCTGCGGCTGCTGCGTGACTGCCTTGACGAGGCGCAAAAGTGGAAAACCGTCGCGCTGCGGGCGCTGCGTTATGTCGGTATGCTTGCGGCGGCGATGATACTGTACTTTTTGGTCCTGCGCCTGTGCCTTGCGGTCTATCATGAGTCGCTTTTGCCGTACCGCGGCATTGACCGCATGGGACTTCTGCCGTTGGATCGGCTACCGGAGCTGCTTTGGCGCGAGATTCGCTGCTTCTATCTGTTGGCATGGGAAAACTATGCGTTCCTCGCACCGACACGTCTGGTGCGCTGGGCAATTTGTGGCTCTGTGGGTTTGTCTGCGCTTTGGCTGATTCTCAACCGGCACGAGCGCGACCCGAAGAAGCTTGTTACGGTGCTTTTGCTGCTCGCTGCACTGCCGATCGCAGCAAACGGTATTTTCCTGATGGCTCCGGATGCCGAAACTCACACGCTTATGACCTACGGCGTGGTGACCCTGTTCTATTTGCCGCTTGTCGTCCTGTCCGGCACCCGTCGGCACAGCAATACAACACGGCGCTGGGTCGGATTGCTGACAGCGCTTTGCCTGCTTGGTGCGGCAATCGGCTACGCGTGGCAGGCAAACGGCTGCTACCGGACGAATTATTATGCCAATCGGGTCATTTCGAGTTATTATCAGACTATGCTGACCCGCGCGAAGAACGTAGAGGGCTATACGGCACAGACCGAGATCGTTTTCGTCGGACGGCATATCAACGACCCCTCACTTCACGACGTCTGGGCAGACACTCCCTTCATCTTCGACGGACGGAGCACAGCCTCCGGTCAAATTAACGAATACAGTCGCGTAGAAATGATCGCCGCTTATCTTGGCACACAGACGCGTTATGCAACCGACGAAGAGCTGGCAACCTACGCCGCCGAATTCGACACAATGCCCTGCTACCCTGACGACGGTGCAATCCGTCTGCTGGACGGAACGCTCTATATCAAACTCTGCGACCCAAGCTATACTTCTTTTGACTGAGAGGAAACAGAACCATGACCTACGAACTGACCTTTACCTTTGAAAATAACGAAAAGCCAGTGGTCATTAACGTCAGCGACGAGGAAACGCTGCTCGATGCCGCGCGGAAGGCAAATGTCGCCATCGACGCGCCCTGCTCGGGCAACGGCTCTTGCGGAAAGTGCCGCGTCAAGCTGATTTCCGGCGAGACGGAGGGCTTACAGACCTCCCATATCTCCGACGAGGAGTTTGCCGACGGCTGGCGGCTGTCCTGCTGTACCTATGCCCGCTCGGATGTGACGGTGCAGGTGCCGGACATCGCCTCGGCATACCGCAGCCGCATGAAGACCGCCGACCTTTCCTCCGGTGAGGAGGTCGCAATCTTTGAAAAGCTGCTCGACGGCGTGCGGGAAGCGGGAATCGCGCTGAAAAACCGCTTTGAGACCGTCGAACTGACCCTTGACGAGCCGACGCTCGACGACACCATGCCCGACAACGAGCGGCTGGAGCGTGCGCTCGCGGAGAAAACCGGCTGCACGACGATCGAGCTGCCGTTCTTCCCGCTGCGTAAGCTGCCGCACGTCCTGCGGGAGAGCGGCTTTGCGGTCAAGGTTGCCGGTGAGCGCTTTGACGACCGCTTCGTCGTCTACGATGTCCTGCCCGCAGCAGATGCCGCGCCGCTTTGCGGTCTTGCCGTGGACATCGGCACAACAACCGTTTCCGCCGTGCTGTTCGACCTCGGGGACGGGCGGCTGCTTGCCAAAGCCTCCGGCGGCAACGGACAGATCCGCTACGGCGCGGACGTCATCAACCGTATCGTCGAGCAGGGCAAGCCCGGCGGTCGGAAAAAATTGCAGGATGCCATCGTCAAGGAAACGCTCGTGCCGCTGATTGCCGCACTGTGCAAGCAGGCGGGCGTGACGGCGACGAGAATCCTGCGCATGAGCGTCGGCGCGAACACAACGATGAACCACCTGCTCGTGGGCGTGGATGCCGAATCCGTGCGCACCGAGCCGTATATCCCCGCATTTTTCCGCTGGGACGGTCTGCGCGGCGGCGATTTGGCGCTTCCCATCCATCCCAACGCCCGTATTCTGATCGCGCCGAACATCGGCTCTTACGTCGGCGGCGATATTACGGCGGGCACCTTTGCGGGCATGATCTGGAACAAGGACGAGCTTTCGCTGTTCATCGACCTCGGCACGAACGGCGAGATCGTATTCGGCAACCGCGACTTTTTGATGTCCTGCGCCTGCTGGGCAGCCCCGGCCTTTGAGGGCGGCGACATCTCCTGCGGTATGCGCGCGACGGACGGCGCGATCGAATCCTGCGTGATCGACCGGGACACCATGCAGCCGACCTTCGGCATCATCGGCGAGGCAGGGCAGAAGCCCGTCGGTCTTTGCGGCAGCGGCATCATCGACACGATCGCCGAGCTGTTCCGCACCGGCGCGATCAATGCCAAGGGGCTGTTCGTCCGCGAAAGCCCCCGAATTCTGCACGATCACCACGGCACGGGGCGCTATCTGCTGGCATCGGCGGAGGAATCCGCCACCGGTCGGGGGGTCGCCCTGAACGAGGTCGATATTCTGAATTTTATCCGCGCGAAGGGCGCGATCTATTCTGCGATCGACACGCTGCTCTCCGGCATGGACATGGACGAGAGCGTGATTGAGGGCTTCTATGTCGCCGGCGGTATCGGCAGCGGCATCAATATGAAGAACGCCGTCCGCATCGGCATGTTCCCGAACGTGCCGCTTGAGCTGTTCCACTACATCGGCAATTCGTCGCTCTCGGGCGCGTATGCGATGGCGCTTTCGGACGAAGCCGAGCAGAAGGTGGATGAGGTCGCGCGGAACATGACCTATGTCGAGCTTTCCACGCACCCCGGCTATATGGACAGCTTTGTTGCCGCCTGCTTCTTGCCCCACACGGACGCGGCGAGATTTGCGGGATTGGAGTGAGCGCCATGCAGATTGAAAATCACAAGGAGGAGGTCCCGTTCGCGCACTATGCCGAGCAGTTTGCCTCCATCGACCCGTCGGAGGCGGCGCAGCGGACGGGCGCAGCATTTGACGGCGCGGCATTTACCGTCCGTCTGCTCGGAACGGACTACCGCGTCGCCTATCCCTCGGCGGAGGTAACGGCGCGGGACGGGAGCGTTCCTCCTCTGCCGCTGCAAACCTTCCTGCTGCGGCTGCTGCTGCTCGGAAAACGGGCTGCGGCGACCGACGAGTTCAAGACCTTCCGCGAGCTGCCGTGGGGCGAGGTTTACATAAAACCTTTTACCGGACGCGTTCTGACCCGTGCGGCGTTCAGCTTCGGCACGTGCATTGCCGCCTTTCGTGCGGCGGCGGAACGGCTGGGCGGAATTGCGCTGAAGCACGGCGACGCAGGCTACGAATTTACGCTGTTCGACAATTACCGTCTGCGGCTGCTGATTTGGGAGGGCGACGATGAGTTCCCGCCCAACGCCCAGCTCCTCTATACCGCAAACTTTGCCGACGGCTTTGCTGCGGAGGATCGCGTCGTCGCGGGCGATCTGTTGATCTCCGCACTGAAGGCAGCAATGTAGAATCGGAGTCATCAGAAGCCGTCCCCCGCAGGCGTTGAACGATCGCGCTATCGCCCACGCCTCGGCTCCCCTGTGTAAGGGGGCGTTT
>URWG01000032.1 GCA_900551495.1 uncultured Eubacteriales bacterium | reverse complement strand
TAAGGCTCCTTTGTCGCCAACGGCTGCGCAATATTTCAAGTTTTTCAAACCGATGGATTGGCAAAAAAGCTCCGATGTCCGCCGACGGGGATTTATTCAGAGGTTCCCTATAAATACAATCAGAATAAAAGGAGTGTGTTCCCATGAAAAAGCTTCTCAAAGGCGGCACGGTCGTCAATGCCTGCGCTACGGAGCGTGCGGACGTGCTGATCGACGGAGAAATGATTGAAAAAATCGCACCTGATCTGACCTGCGACGGTGCGGAGGTGATTGACGTCGGCGGCAAGCTCCTCTTCCCGGGCTTTATCGACGCGCACACGCACTTCGACCTTGACGTCTGCAATACGACGACGGCGGATGACTTCTACACAGGCGGTCGGTCGGCTTTGCGCGGCGGTACGACCATGGTCATTGACTTTGCCTGCCCGAACAAAGGCGAGACGCTGCAATACGGGCTGGACCTGTGGCACAAAAAGGCGGACGGACGCACTGCCTGCGACTACGGCTTCCATATGACCATCGACGACTGGAACGACGAGATCATTGCCGAGCTGCCCGCTATGTTCGAGCAGGGCATCAGCTCCTTCAAAATGTACATGACCTATCCCGCCATGATGATCGGTGACGAGGCGATGTTCAAGGCACTGCAAAAGCTCAAGGAGCTGGGCGGCATTGCAGGCGTCCACTGCGAAAACGCGGGCGTGATCGACGCGCTCATCTCCGAGAGTAAGGCGGCGGGCGAGCTTTCTCCCGCGGCGCATCCGAGGTGCCGCCCCGCAATTTTGGAGGCGGAGGCGATCAGCCGTCTGCTGAAAATGGCGGAGGTCGCCGATACGCCCGTTGTGATCGTCCACCTGTCGAGCGAGGCGGGGCTGCGCGAGATCGAGGCGGCGCGTGCCCGCGGACGCAAGGTTTATGTCGAGACCTGTCCGCATTACCTGCTGCTGGACGATTCGCGCTATTCGCTGCCCGATTTTGAGGGCGCGAAATATGTCTGTGCGCCGCCGCTGCGGAAGCCCTCCGACAATGAGGCGCTTTGGAAGGCATTGGAGGACGGCGAAATTCAAACCGTTTCGACCGACCATTGCAGCTTTACCCTCAAGCAGAAGGACGCGGGGCGCGGGGACTTTACGAAGATCCCCGGCGGTATGCCCGGCGTGGAGACGCGCGGCGTTCTGATGTATACCTACGGCGTCGCTGCGGGCAGGATCAGTGCGGAGCGGATGGCGGAGGTGCTGTCCGAGGCTCCCGCGAAGCTCTACGGCGCCTTCCCGCGTAAGGGTCGGATCGCGGTCGGCGCGGATGCGGACATTGTGGTCTATGACCCCGAGGGCACGACGACGATCACGGCGGCGGATCAGGTGGCAAACGTGGATTACGCGCCCTATGAGGGAACGCGGATCGCAGGACACATTGCGCAGGTCTGGCTGCGCGGCAAGCTGTCCGTTGAGAACGGCAAGGTGCTGGAGGATTGCGGCGGACGGTATATTCCGCGCGGCAAGTGCTGTCTTTAATTACCGATAAGGAAACTGCGGCGCTCCGGCAAACCACCGGAGCGCTTGCATACGGTAGAAACGATGAGACAGATCATTGAAATTACGGATTTTTCGGCATCGGCGCTGGACGTTTACGCGCGGCTGACGGAAAATCAGCTTGTTAACCGCGCAGAGCCGGAAAAGGGAATGTTTATCGCCGAGAGCCCAAACGTGATTTGGCGCGCGCTGGACGGCGGCTGCGTGCCGGTATCGTTTCTGATGGAAAAGCGCTATGTGAACGGGCAGGGGAGCGCACTGCTGGAGCACTGCCCGCACATCCCCGTGTATGTCGCGGAGCTGCACGTTTTGGAGCAGCTCACGGGCTACCACCTGACGCGCGGGATGCTCTGCGCCATGTACCGCCCGAAGCGCCCGAGCTTGGAGACGCTGCTTGCAAAAGCGCGTCGCGTTGCGGTGTTGGAGGATGTGATGAATCCGACAAATGTGGGCGCGATCTTTCGGTCGGCGGCGGCACTCGGTATGGATGCGGTGCTTCTGACCGAGGGGTGCAGCGATCCGCTTTACCGCCGCGCCGTCCGCGTCAGCATGGGAACGGTTTTTCAAATCCCGTGGACCTATGTGTCGGGAGGTTGGCAGACGCGTCTGCACGATTTCGGCTTCCGTACGGCGGCAATGGCGCTGTGTGACGACTCGCTGCCGCTGTATGATCCTCGGCTCTCCGAAGCGGAGCGCTTGGCGATCGTGCTCGGCACGGAGGGCGACGGACTGGCAAGGCAGACAATCGAGGGCTGCGATTTTACCGTTCGTATCCCAATGCTGCACGGTGTGGATTCGCTGAATGTCGCGGCGGCGAGCGCGGTGGCATTTTGGCAGCTCGGGATGATGAGCGGAATTACGGAGAGGGGAATGGGGAAGAATGATTTTTGAGATAACGACGCTCGACGCGCCGCAGCTGGACCTCTTTTCCCGCCTGACCGAGGCACAGCTCCGCAACCGTTTGGAGCCGCAAAAGGGGATTTTTATTGCCGAAAGCCCGAAGGTGATCGGTACGGCGCTGGATAACGGCTATGAACCGATCGCATTTTTGATGGAGCGGCGGCACATCACGGGCGACGCCGCGCCGCTTTTGGAGCGCTGCGGCGATATTCCGATCTATACGGGTGAAAGTGCGCTGCTGGAATCGCTGACGGGCTTTCGCCTGAGCAGAGGAGTGCTGTGCGCCATGCGGAGAAAGCCTCTGCCGTCGGTCGAGACGGTTTTGCAGGGCGCGAGCCGCGTTGCCGTTTTGGAGGGCGTGGTCGATTCAACCAATGTCGGTGCGATCTTCCGCTCGGCGGCGGCGCTGGGTATGGATGCCGTGCTGGTCAGCCCGACCTGCTGCGACCCGCTCAACCGCCGCGCCGTCCGCGTCAGCATGGGGACGGTGTTACAGGTGCCGTGGACGCAGGTCGGCACGGAGGGGACGGACTGGACGATCGAGGGGCTGCCGCTTTTGCGGCGGCTCGGCTTTGCGACTGCGGCGATGGCGCTCAGCGATCAGTCGATTCCGCCGGACGACCCGTGTCTGTCGCGTCAGGAGCGGCTTGCGATTTTGCTCGGCGCGGAGGGCGACGGGCTGCGTGTATCGACGGTCGCCGCCTGCGATTTTACCGTCCGAATCCCGATGTTTCACGGCGTGGATTCACTGAATGTCGCCGCGGCAAGCGCGGTGGCGTTTTGGGAGCTTAGAAAACGCATGAAATAACGGATTGACATTTTCAAAAAGCGTGATATGATGATTAATACGGATTCTTGATGAAAATATTTCATCAAGATGTGCTACGCACACTCGCATCGTGCGAACGCACGCTGCGCCGTCTCATGCAGAATCTGACGCGCCTTTGGCGCTATAAAAAGCTTTTCAAGCTTTTTAACAGATTCCAGTATAAAACAGATACAGGAGGAAAAAATTATGGATATTCGGGGAGCATACAATATGCTCGGTGTGATCGCGATGCTGTATCTTCTGCTGCTCGGTCTTGCGATTGTGTCGTATGTGCTGGAGAGTCTGGCACTGTATCAGCTTGCAAAGCGCCGCGGTATCAGAAATTACGGTCTTGCATGGGTGCCGGTCGGCAGCACGTGGATCCTCAATGCGCTCGGCGACCAGTATGAGGGCATTCGAACAGGAAGGAAGCAAAGCCTTCGCTGGTGGGCGCTCGGCATTGCGGGCAGCACGGTGGTGCTTGTAATCGCTTTTTGTGTTATTATGTTCGCCACACTGATTCCTTTGGCTGTCTACGACGATCGGTTGCCGCCGGAGCAAATCAGCGGTCTGATGTCAAGCATGGCAGCATTTTTCTTGATTTACATGCTCGTCTTTGTTGCGCTGATCGCGCTCACGGTTCTGAACAGCATCAGCCTCTACCGCGTCTACCGTTCGACAAAGCCGGACTGCGCGGTCGTATTCACTGTCCTTTCGATCGTTATTTCGGTAACAACGCCGTTCTTCCTCTTTGCCTGCCGCAAGTATGATGCGCCGATCGAGATCGTCCGCGACCCGATCCCGCCGCAGTATCTGCATAACGCACAGCAGCCGACGGAGCAGGAACCGATCGTTGCGCAAATGACGGAGCAAGCGCCGATTGCGGACGAAACGCCGACTGCCGAGCAAACGCTGAGCACAGATGAAACGCCGACTGCCGAGCAAGCGTCGAGCACAGACGAAACGCCGAACGATGATACGTCGGAGCCTACGGAATGATAATGAAAAAACCGCCGCAGCATCCAAGCACGGATGCTGCGGCGGTTTTTGTTGTTTATTCGGTGTCGTTGGTCGGGTCGTAGTTGACGATCACGCCCATGTCGGTCAGAACCTTCACATCCTTGACCTTGGTGCCGAACGCATTGACCTGCACCAGCAGGTAGCAGGGCGACAGGCACGCGATGTCCTCAATCTTTTCGTTGTAATCGACGTCAACATAGGTCAGCTCAGGCAGTCCGATCAGTGACGCGACGCTTTCCAACTGATTATATGAGGCGTAGATTTGCTGCAAATGCGAGGTGACCTCGAGCTTCGGCAGCGCCGCGACCTGATTATGACTGATGTCAAGATACGCCAGATTCGGCATGGAGACGATCACATCAATGTTCGTGAGCTGATTGTTTGCCAGCTCCAGCCGCGTGATCTTGTCGCAGACCGACATGGCGGAAATGTCCGAAATGTCGTTGTTCGAGGCGGTGAACTCCTGCAGCTGCTTCATCTCCGCGAGGACGCCGACGCCGCTCAATGCGTTGTTATCGACGTGCAGCGACGTCAGATTGTAGGAGCTTGTCAGCGGGGAGAGGTCGGAAACGTTGTTGCCGCGCAGATTCAGCGTGTCGAGCGAGCGCATTCCCTCCAGCGCGGTGAGCACCGTGACGGCGTTGTTTTCCAAATTCAGGTCCGTCAGGGACTTGAAGCCGGAAAGAACGGTGATGTCCGAAATGCTGTTATCGGAGAGGTCGAGCGTCTCGGGAGCGGAAATGCCGCCGAGCGCCTGAATATTGGACAGACCGCAGCCGGAAAGCTTGAGCGACTTCAGCTCGGTCAGCGCACCGACCAGCTCCAGCGTGTCGGCGGAGAGAATACAGCCGGAGAGGTCCAGCTCCTCCAATGCCGTGGTGTATTGCAGGAAGGAATAATCCTCGGCGGAGCTGTCGCGGAGGATAAGAGTCCGCAGATTGGTGAAGTAGCGCAGGTCGGAATAGTCCGTGATCTCGGCGGGGACGGTCAGCTCGGTGATCTCCCAAAGATCCTCCGTGGTGACCGACTCGGTACGGGGGATGTAGAGCGTTTCGCGGACGTAGGCTTCCAGCTCGGGACTGGCGAAGGTGACATCCTCCACGACGCCGACGACCAGATAATCCGCCTCGACCAGCGGGCTGACAAGACCGTTGTTGCCGACGACCAGCGCCTGTACATGGGTCTGACCTGCGGGAAGCTCGATCGGCGCTTCATAGGCAGGGGTGGAGAGGCTGGGATATTCGCTTGTGAGGGAGTAGTAGATCTGACCCTCGCCGCTTTGCAGCTCAAGCGAGACATATTCGTCGTACTCGCCCGACTCCGGCGAGAGGACGGGCGCGGACGGACGCATGGCATCCAGCTCCGCCTGCACCGCGCTGTCGGTAACTGAGTCGGACATTTTCTGCGCGTCCATCAGCTTGTCCTGCGCGATATAGACGGACGAAAGCTTCATATAGAGCGCTGCGGAGGGAGCCTCACGGATGGCGTTGACGAGTGAGCGCTCCGCCTGCGTATAGTTGCGGTTGTCGGCAATGCAGGCGTCTGCAAGCGACAGAACGTACTCCGGATTGGAGGGGTCCATCTCCGAGGCGTGCGTGTAGTAGAAGATCGCACGGGAGTATTTGCCTTTTTCCATTGCGCTGCTGCCGAGCGAGGCGAGATTTTCGGGCGTCCAGAGGAAGTAGTAAAGCCCGAACAGCAGCGCTCCGACCAAAACGAGAACGAGCAGTGTAATCAGTGCTTTTTTCATTTGCGTAGCTCCTATCTGATGCAAAAACCGACGGGCGGTGATTGCTGCGTGATTCGAATATTCAACTCATTATACCGCAGACGGCAAATGAAGTCAATGAAAAAGCGGGAAAAACGTCGAATCCGCAGCGGAAATGAATAGGAAAAGGCGTCCGGTTTGTTCGAAACACCGGACGCCTTGGAAGAATTAGTGCGGTATTTGCTCCTGCGCTGCGGCGGCGGAAAGCTCCTTTCCCGCGCGATAAACCGTGAGCGAATAGAATGCGGCGGAAAGCACATTGAGAAGATTGATCGCGATACTCAGAAGGAGCATCGGAAGCGATGCGAAGGAATAGACAGTCAGCTTAAAATACTGCGGGTTCACATATTGCAGGACCGTCAGCAGAATGGTAGAGAGGTACGTGAGCATCTGCAGCGCAAAAATAAGAGCGGCTGCGGAATACGGGACCTTTTTGCCCGCCTTGCCCCAAACGGCTATGTCACGCTGCGAACCGAGCATACGGATCGCAAAGAAGTATGCAACTGCCGTGAGTGCAAGGGAAAGAAGCTGGATGGTATTGAAAACAAGACTGTCGCGGAGCAGCAGGGCAAAAAACAGGTCAATAACGATAAACACCGCTACGACGATGTAATAGATACGCAAAACGGTGAAGGGCTTGCGTCCGAGGAGCTTGCCGCGCCGCGCGCGGGAAATCAGAAGAATTTGCGGTACAAGCTGAACGGCAGCGACTGCGAGCGACGCCAAAACAACAAAACTGATTACGCCGTAGATAACACCGCTTAAGATGCTCTCGTGTACTGCGGAATTGTCGGTTCCCGAGGCACCGGCGAGCATGGCAGAGACCATGGAGGGAAGACTCAGCCCGAGATTGAGGAATCCGAGCAGCAAGGTACCAAGCATCGTGCAAAGCGCAGCCAATATCAGCTTGGAGGAAAAAACGCGCGTCAATGCGCGGTATTGCGGCATTTCGGGCAGAAGCTCCGCCATGCGCCGCTCGGTAGCGGTATAGTCGGACATAGGCGACGTTCCTTTCTTTGTGTGCGTTTGCTTTATTATATCACTTGGTGCTTTTGCCGTCAATCGGAAGAAATCGGGAAAAAGCACACTGCCCCGCCGAAGGGAGCTCAGCGGGGCTGAAATGCTTATTGTGCGGGCTTGTAGCTGTCCTTGAGGCTGACCGAGCGGTTAAAGACCGGATGCTCGGCGGAGCAGTCCTTGCTGTCCATGCAGAAGTAGCCGACGCGCATGAACTGGTAGGACGGAGCGGTCTTTGCCGCGCGCTCTGCACCCTCGGCATCGTAGCGGCGAATGTCGTTGACCAAGGCGGCTTCAATCTTGCAGCCGTGTAGGACGGTGAGCGAATCCGGATTCAGGCAGTCAAGGAAATCCCTGTCGGGGCTGTCGGGCTGCGGGTCGGCAAAGAGATTATCATAAAGACGGACCTCCGCGTCCACACAGGCGGCTGCATCGACCCAGTGAATCGTTGCGCCCTTTACCTTGCGTCCGTCGGCGGGGTTGCCGCCGCGGGAGAGAGGATCGTATTCGGCATAGACCTCGACGATATTGCCGTTTTCGTCCTTCCTGCAGCCTGTGGCGGTGACAAGATACGCGCCCTTGAGCCGTACCTCATTGCCCGGGTACATTCGCTTGTACTTCGGAATCGGCGCTTCGAGGAAGTCCTCCGCCTCAATCCAAAGTTCGCGGCTGAAGGTGATGGTATGCGTTCCCTGCTCGGGGCGGACGGGGTTGTTCTCGACCTCAAAGGTCTCCGACTGCCCCTCCGGATAGTTCGTCAGAATCAGCTTGACCGGATGCAGGACCGCCATGGTGCGCTCCGCCGTCTCGTTCAGATCCTCGCGCAGGCAGTGCTCCAAAAAGCCGTACTCAATGGTCGAAGCCGTCTTTGCCACGCCGATGCGCTCGCAGAACTCGCGGACGGAGCGGGAGGTATAGCCGCGGCGGCGCAGACCGCAGAGCGTCGGCATCCGCGGGTCGTCCCAGCCGGAGACACGTCCCGTCTCGACCAGCAGACGCAGCTTGCGCTTGGACATGACGGTGTGGTCAATGCCGAGACGGGCAAACTCGATCTGCCGCGGCTTTGCGGGCAGGTCGCAGTGCTCGACGACCCAGTTGTACAGCGGACGGTGCGCTTCAAATTCCAGCGAGCACAGCGAATGCGTGATATGCTCCATCGCGTCCTCGATGGGATGCGCGAAGTCATACATCGGATAGATGCACCACTTGTCGCCCGTGGCATGGTGCGGCATATGATTGATGCGGTAGATCGCGGGGTCGCGCATATTGAAGTTGCCCGAAGCCAAGTCGATCTTCGCACGCAGCGTCATCGCGCCGTTGGGGAACTCGCCCGCCTTCATGCGGCGGAAAAGATCGAGGGATTCCTCTGCGGGACGGTCGCGGTAGGGGCTTCTGGCAGGGGTGGTCAGATCGCCGCGGTACTCGCGCATCTGCTCCGGTGTCAGCTCGCAGACATAAGCAAGCCCCTTTCGGATAAGCTCCTCGGCACATTCATACATTTTATCAAAATACTGCGAAGCGTAGTAGAAGCGGTCGCCCCAGTCGAACCCGAGCCAGTGGATGTCCTGCTTGATGGCATCGACGTACTCGGTGTCCTCCTTGGTGGGGTTGGTGTCGTCCATGCGGAGGTTGCAGATGCCGCCGAATTTTTCCGCCGTGCCGAAATCGATGCACAGCGCCTTGCAGTGACCGATGTGCAGATAGCCGTTCGGCTCCGGCGGGAAGCGGGTGTGCACCGTCATGCCCTCAAACTGACCGCCCTTGCCGATGTCCTCCTCGACAAACGCTTCGATAAAATTTCTCGTCTCAGCCATAGCTTTTATCCTCCTGAGAATTTTCAGCGATTATTATATATCATTTTCTCCGATTTGGCAACGATATTGTGCACACTGCGGCAAAAAACTTTTCGGAGGAGAAAAATTTGAAAACATTTTGTGAAAAAACGAAATTTTGGTTGTCAAGCGGGCGAAATTATTATAGAATAGATGCGTGAAATTTTGAACATAAGGAGTGGTTCCCCATGAACGAGCCGAAGTATCGCCGCGTCCTGCTGAAGATCAGCGGGGAGGCGCTGGCGGGTGACGCGCATCGCGGGCTGAACTTTGACGTGATCGGCAGCGTCTGCGACGTGGTGAAAAAATGCGTCGAAGCCGGTGTGCAGGTGGGCATCGTCGTCGGCGGCGGCAATTTTTGGCGCGGGCTGAAGGACGGCGGTGACCGTATGGAGCGCACCCGCGCCGATCATATGGGTATGCTGGCGACGGTCATTAACTGCCTTGCGCTGGCGGACAGCCTTGAGCAGCGCAATGTTCCCGTCCGCGTGCAGACCGCAATCGAGATGAACCGCATCGCCGAGCCGTACATCCGCAGCCGCGCCATTCGCCATCTCGAGAAGGGGCGGGTCGTGGTTTTCGGCTGCGGCACGGGAAATCCCTTCTTCTCCACGGACACCGGCGCGGTGCTTCGTGCGGCGGAGATCAACGCCGACGCGATCCTGCTTGCCAAGAACGTGGACGGCGTTTACTCGGACGACCCCAATAAGAACCCCGACGCCGTGAAATTCGACGAGATCACCTATGATGAGGTGCTCTCGCGTCATCTGTCGGTCATGGACAGCACGGCAACGTCCCTGTCCATGGACAATCACATCCCCATCATCCTGTTTGCTCTGGCGGACCCGGAGAATATCTACCGCGTCGTGATGGGAGAAAAAATCGGAACAGTTGTTAAGGAGGATAAATAACATGTCAGTCGATTTCAAGGAATTTACCCGTAAGATGGAAAAAACCCTCGACATTCTGCAAGAGGACTTCGGCGCCATCCGTGCCGGACGTGCCAATGCCCGCGTGCTCGACCGCATCGTCGTGGAATACTACGGCGTTGATACCCCTATCGGTCAGGTCGGCACCATCTCCTCGCCCGATGCCCGCACCCTCGTCATTCAGCCGTGGGACGGCACCCTCCTCAAGAAGATTGAAAAGGCGATCCAGACCTCCGATCTCGGCATCAATCCCCAAAACGACGGCCGCGTTATCCGCCTCGTTTTCCCCCAACTCACCGAGGAACGTCGTAAGGAGCTTGTCAAGCAGGTCAAGAAGTACGGCGAGGACGGCAAGGTTGCAGTCCGCAACATCCGCCGCGACGCCATGGACTATATCAAGAAGCTCAAGAAGGATTCCGAGATCACCGAGGACGATCAGAAGAAGGCGGAAAAGGACCTCCAGGAGCTGACCGACAAGTATATCAAGAAGGTCGATGAGGCTTGCGCAGTCAAAGAGAAGGAACTGATGGAGCTTTGATTCCGGCGCTCCCTGAATGACGCGTAGGGCGGGCAGTATCAATTTAGCGAATAGTGAATGGTAAACAGTGAATAATCGCGGGCTTCGCCCGCCGTGTAGGTCGGCGGCGTCCTTCTGTCGGTACTGTCGAATTTTGCCTGCACTGTCCGCGCTTTCCGCAACACCCAAACGCGTTTTATTTGACCACCGGAACGGTCTGGTCGGGCTGCCGTGATGCGGTGCAGACCGGACCGTTCTTCTTTTGGAGGCAGTTTATGCTGTTCAGAAAATCAAAGCCCGTGCAGCAGCGGGAGCTTCCGACGCACATTGCCATCGTCATGGACGGCAACGGTCGCTGGGCGAAGCGTCGCGGTTTGCCGCGTCAAGCCGGCCACAAGGTCGGCGCCGAGGCGTTCCGCACCATTGCAAATTATGCGAAATCCATCGGCTTGAAATACCTGACCGTCTACGCCTTTTCCACGGAGAACTGGAAGCGTTCACCGGAGGAGGTCGAGGCAATCATGGAGCTTTTGGAGCGCTATCTCGGCGAAGCCATTCGCGATATGAGTAAAAACCGCGTGCGCTTTTGCTTCTTCGGCGACCTCTCCCGCCTCTCTCCGCAATTACAGGAGGAGGCGAGCGTCGCCGTCGAGCGCTCAAAGCAATACGAGGGCGTACAGGTCAATTTCTGCCTGAACTACGGCGGACGGGCGGAGATTGTCCGAGCCGCACGTCAATTTGCACAGGACTGCGCAGACGGGAAATGCAAGCCAAAGGATTTGACCGAGGAGCGCCTGTCGGAGCTGATGTACTCGGCTGGAATCCCCGACCCCGAGCTGGTGATCCGTCCGGGCGGTGAGCTGCGGACTTCAAATTTCCTGTTATGGCAATCGGCATATGCCGAATACTATTTTACGGACGTACTTTGGCCCGACTTCGGACCGAAGGAGCTTGACAAGGCGATCGCTGCCTATCAGCAGCGAAATCGCCGTTTCGGAGGTGCAAAATAATGCTGGTACGAATTCTTGCCGCGGCGGTCGGACTGCCCCTGCTGCTGGCAATCGTTGTTTTGCTGCCGCCGCTCGCGACAGCGGTCCTGTTTGCTGTGGCATGCGTGATCGGCGCATACGAGATGCTCTGGCGCACGGGGCTGTTGAAGCACAAGCGGATTTTGGTCTACACGGCGCTGATGGCGGCGGCGACGGTGATGTGGTCGTGGGGTAAGGGCGCGGGCATTGTCTCGGAGCAGACGCTCTGGGCCTCGGCGCTCACGGCGCTGTTCGTGTTCTTTACGGCGCTGTTCTGCGAGCTGCTGGCGGGACATACGAAGCTGCAATTTTCCTCCCTTGCCGCACCGCTGTTTTCGGGCGTGATCTATCCGTTCCTCATCGGTGCGCTGGTGCGGCTGCGCTGTATGGACGGCGGTGTTTTCTTCATCATCACGGCATTTGTCCTGTCGATGATTGCGGACACAGGTGCGTATTTCGTCGGCAGAGCCTGCGGCAAGCATAAGCTCGCGCCGATCATCAGCCCGAAGAAAACGGTGGAGGGCGCGATCGGCGGCGTGGTCGTCAACATTGCCGTCATGCTGCTGTACGCATTTCTGCTGAAAAAGTGCTTCGGCTTTACCGAGGTGAACTATATTTTTGCCGCGATCTACGGTGTGCTCGGCGCAATCGCGTCCATCATCGGCGATCTGACGCTCTCCGTTGTGAAGCGTCAGGTCGGGCTGAAGGATTACGGCAACCTCATCCCCGGGCACGGCGGTATTCTTGACCGCTTCGACAGCACGATGATCGTCGCGCCGCTGACGGAGATCCTGCTGCTGCTCATCCCTTTTGCGGTAAAGTAATATGACGAAGAACCTTTCTGTCCTCGGCTCTACCGGCTCCATCGGGCGGCAGACGCTCGAGGTCGTGCGGCAGCTTCCCGTCCGTGTCGTCGCACTGACGGCAGGAACGAACGTGGAGCGCATGGTGCGGCAGTGTCGGGAATTTCATCCGGAGCTGGCGGTTATGGCGACCGAGGCAGCGGCTCGGGAACTGAAAGCCGCGCTGGTCGGCGAGACGACGACCGTGCTTTTCGGAACGGAGGGGCTGATCGCCGCCGCCGAGCACGAGAAGGCGGATACCGTCGTGACCGCCGTCGTCGGTATGGTAGGGCTGCGTCCGACCCTTGCCGCCATTCGCAAAAAAAAGCGCATTGCTCTTGCCAATAAGGAGACGCTGGTATGCGCCGGTGAGCTGGTCATGGCGGAGGCGAAGCGCTTCGGCGCGGAGATTATTCCCGTCGATTCGGAGCATTCCGCGATTTTCCAGTGTCTGATGGGCTGCGGCGACCGACGCGAGATTCGGCGACTGATTTTGACCTGCTCCGGCGGTCCCTTCTACGGGAAAACGGTGCAGGAGCTGAGAAAAGCGACAAAAGCCGACGCACTTTGCCACCCGAACTGGAAAATGGGCGAGAAGATCACCGTCGATTGCGCAACGCTCATGAATAAGGGCTTGGAGATCATCGAGGCCATGCGGCTGTACGACCTGCCGCTTGCGCAGGTGGATGCCGTGATCCATCGGCAAAGCATCGTCCATTCCCTGGTGGAGTTCTGCGACGGCGCGGTGCTTGCGCAGCTCGGCGTGCCTGATATGAAAATTCCGATTCGTCTCGCGCTGACCTATCCGCACCGAACGGAAAACCCCGATACGCCGCTGGACCTGCTGACCTGCGGTGCACTGACCTTCGCGAAGCCGGATGAGACGGCGTTTCCGTGTCTGTCGCTTGCGAAGGCGGCGGCGCGGCGCGGCGGGACTGCCTGTGCGGTGATGAACGGGGCGAACGAGGCGGCGGTGGCGCTGTTCCTGCGGGACGAGATCGGCTTTTACGACATTCCGCGGCTGATTCGGCGTGCGATGGATACGGTGCCGCAGACTTCGGCGCCGAAGCTTGACGATATTTTGGCGGCAGACCGAGCGGCAAGAGAGACCGTTCGGCTGCACGCACAGAGGTGTGACGATTGACCGTTTTTTATGTAGTTCTTGCAATTTTATTGTTCGGCGTATTGATTTTCGTACACGAACTGGGACATTTTTTGACCGCGAAGCTCTCGGGCGTTCAGGTCAATGAGTTTGCGCTGTTCATGGGTCCCGCGATTTGGAAAAAGCAGAAGGGCGAAACGACCTACTCTCTGCGCTGCATCCCCATCGGCGGCTACTGCGCGATGGAGGGCGAGGACGGCGAGAGCGACAATCCCCGCGCGTTCGGTCGTGCGAGGGTTTGGAAGCGACTGATTATTCTTGTCGCCGGCTCGTTTATGAACTTCCTCTGCGGCTTTCTGATCCTGCTGCTTGTGCTCGGCTTTACGGGCGGCGGCTTTTACACCCGTCAGATCACGGGGATTGTTCCCGAGCGCCCGTTCGCGGAGACGCTGCAGACGGGCGACGAGCTGGTGGCGATCAACGGCGAGCGGGTCTACGTCGGCGCGGACATTACGATGCTCCTTGACCGCGATACAGACGGCTGTCAGGACATTACCGTCCACAGAAACGGGGAGAAGCTGAAGCTGAAAAATGTCCCCATTGCCCGTGACTATATCGCTGAGGACGGGACGGCACGGTACGGCTTTCATATCGGCACGGAGGAAAAAACCTTTGCCTCCGTGCTCTCCAATGCTTGGCGCAACTGCCTCGACTTTGCACGGCTGGTGCGGCTGGGCTTGCAGGATTTGTTTACCGGCAGAGCAGGCTTGAAGGATATGTCCGGCCCGGTCGGTATTGTGTCCGAGGTCGCGAAGCAGGGGACGCAGGCTGAGAGCGTCGGCGCCGGCATTGTGCAGGTGTTGTACCTGTTCTCCTTTATCGCGGTCAATTTGGCGGTGATGAACCTGCTGCCGATTCCCGCACTGGACGGCGGACGGGTCGTTTGCCTGCTGGTGACGACGGCGGCGGAGAAAATTCTGCGCAGAAAAATCAACCCCAAATACGAGGGCTATCTCAACGGCGCGTTTATGATCCTGCTGCTGGCATTCATGGGGCTTATCGTATTTAAGGACGTATTCCAGCTTTTCGGAGGCTAACATGACACGACAGATTAACGTCGGCGGCGTGAAGATCGGCGGAGGTGCACCGATCTCCATCCAGTCGATGCTCAATATTCCGAACATCAATGTCGAGGGCTGCCTTGCGCAGATCAATGCGCTGCGCTCTGCGGGCTGCGACCTCGTGCGCCTGTCCGTCCCCGATACGGCGGCGGCGGAGGCGTTCGGTCAGATCGCAGCGCGGTCATCG
>URWG01000031.1 GCA_900551495.1 uncultured Eubacteriales bacterium | reverse complement strand
GAGCTGGCGCGAAGCGCCTGAGGGGGTCGTCCCTCCGCATAATTGAGTGGTTGACCGAAATTTCAATCCGTGCCGGAGGCGCACCGCCATTATTCACTATTCACTGTTCACCTTTCACCGTTCACTTGATTATACTCCCTGCCCCTCGGCGGGTGGCGATTCCGGTGCGGAAAGTATTGACATGGCTGGCGTTTGCGGGTATAATATTTCATTAGAATAATGATGCTCTGGAGGCAGAAAAATGCTGAAAAATACGGAAAAAACGATGGACAAGCTCGTTGCCCTCTGCAAAAACCGCGGCTATGTATTCGCAGGCTCCGAGATCTACGGCGGTCTGGCGAACACATGGGACTACGGTCCCCTCGGCGTAGAGCTGAAAAACAACATCAAGCGCGCGTGGTGGAAGAAATTCGTGCAGGAAAACCCCTACAACGTCGGGCTTGACTCCGCGATCCTCATGAACCCGCAGACGTGGGTCGCCTCCGGTCACCTCGGCGGCTTCTCCGATCCGCTGATGGACTGCCGCGAGTGCAAGGAGCGCTTCCGCGCCGACCAGCTCATCGAAAACTACTGCGCCGCGAACGGTCTGACGCTCGAAAAGCCCATCGACTCGTTCACGCAGGCGGAGATGAAGGACTTCATCGAGAGCCACAACATCCCCTGCCCGACCTGCGGCAAGCACAACTTCACCGACATCCGTCAGTTCAATCTGATGTTCAAGACCTTCCAAGGGGTCACCGAGGACGCAAAGAACACCGTCTACCTCCGTCCGGAGACGGCGCAGGGTATCTTTGTCAACTTCGTCAACGTCCAGCGCACCACGCGCAGAAAGCTCCCGTTCGGCATCGGTCAGATCGGCAAGTCCTTCCGTAACGAGATCACCCCGGGCAACTTCATCTTCCGCGTCCGCGAATTCGAGCAGATGGAGTTAGAGTTCTTCTGCGAGCCGAACACCGACCTCGAGTGGTTCTCGTACTGGCGCGGCTTCTGCAAGCAGTGGCTGCTCAGCCTCGGCATGAAGGAGGAAAATCTCCGTCTGCGTGACCACGACCCCGAGGAGCTTTGCTTCTATTCCAAGGCGACGACCGACTTCGAGTTCCTGTTCCCGTTCGGCTGGGGCGAGCTTTGGGGCGTTGCCGACCGCACCGATTACGACCTGACGCAGCACCAGAACACCTCCGGCAAGGATCTGACCTACTACGATCAGGAGAAGAACACCCGCTACATCCCCTACGTCATCGAGCCGTCGCTCGGCGTGGAGCGCAGCTTCCTTGCCTTCCTTGCCGACGCATACGACGAAGAAGTCGTCGGACAGGATAAGAACGGCAAGGATGATGTCCGCACCGTCCTGCGGCTGCATCCGGCACTGGCTCCCTTCAAGGCGGCGGTTCTGCCCCTGTCGAAGAAGCTCACTCCCGCTGCCGAGGAGATCTTCCGCGAGCTGCAAAAGGATTTCATGGTCGATTTCGACGACGCCGGCTCCATCGGCAAGCGCTATCGCCGCGAGGACGAGATCGGCACGCCCTACTGCATCACCGTGGACTTTGCCACCGTCGGCGACGAGACGACGCCCGCCGACCGCGCCGTCACCGTCCGTGACCGCGACACAATGGAGCAGGTCCGTATCCCCATTGCCGAGCTGAAGGCATACCTCGCAGCAAAGCTTGCCTTCTGATTTGATATTCCGATGAAAACCGCAACTGCCGCGCCGAAGCCCCGCCGCTCTCTGCGCCGCCCGCCGGAATTTTCGCCGTGGGTACGGTGGCTTCTGACCATCGGGCTGCTGACGTGCGCCGCACTCGGGACGCACCTGCTGTGTCAGCTTATCGGCACGCTGGACTTCTCCCGCGGACGCTTTTTCTCCTATTTTTCGCACCCGACGATCCTCCTGCTGAATCTGCTGCCTGTGGTACTGCTCACGGCGCTGACCTATTTTCTGACCAACCGCGCGTGGCTTGCCTATCTCCTTTCGGCGGCGCTGCTGCTGGCGATGGAATTCGGCAACTATTTCAAAATTGCCATCCGCGGCGACCCGCTCATGGCAGAGGACTTTACGCTGCTCGGCGAGGCGGCAGGCTCCGTCGGCGATTACGAGATGGTATTCCCGCCGCTGTTTTTCATCAGCATCGGACTGCTGCTCCTGACGACGCTCGTGCTGCTGCGCTATGCCCGCGGCAGAATTCCGAAGCGCCGTCGGTGGCTGCGGGCAGTCGGCGCGGTCGGCTGTGTCGTGCTGGCGCTGCTGTCGTGGCAGCTTTGGTACGGCGACCCCGACCTCTATAACGCACAGTCCAACAGCAGCCTCTTTAACGAATTCCGCGAGGCGGAGAACTATGCCTCTCACGGCTTCTTTTGGTCGTTCCTGCACTCGATCGACGAGTCGCTTCCGGAAAAGCCCGAGGGCTACAGCAGCGAGACGGCGCAGGAGGTGCTCGGCGCCTATGCCGATGCCGACATTCCGCAGGAGCAGAAGGTCAACGTCATCGTCACGATGCTGGAGAGCTACTCCGACCTCTCGGTCTTTGACGGCGTGAGCTTTACAAGCGACCCCTACGCCGCGCTTCACGCGCTGGAGGCGGAGAGCTTCCACGGCGTTCTGATCTCCGACACCAACGGCGGCGGCACGATCAACGCCGAGCGCTCGTTCCTTACGGGCTTTGCCTATCCGCACACGCTTTATCACCGCAATACGCAGTCGTATGTCCGCTGGTTCGCCGCGCAGGACTATTCCACGCAGGGTGCGCACCCCGGCAACGACTGGTTTTACAACCGCGACCGCGTTAATCCCCGCCTCGGCTTTTCGCGCTACGATTTTATCGAAAATCACTATGACCTGCTGCCGACCGAGGGCGGCACCTACCACGACCACCCCGATGATGCGGCATTTTTCGCCGATCGGCGGGAGGATTATCTGAGCCGCGATCGGTCGCAGCCGTACTTTGCCTTCAACGTCAGCTATCAGGGGCACAGCCCCTACAGCGAGACGGAGCTGACGGGTGGGATATTTCTCTCGCACGACGGCATTTCCGACGGCGCATATTATCAGATCAACAACTATCTCTCCTCCGTTGCCGACACGGGCGCGCAGATGGGCGCCTTTGTTGACAGCTTCCGCGACGACGCGGAGCCGGTGGTGCTGGTCTTTTTCGGCGACCACAAGCCGACCCTCGGCACGGGCAACTGCTACTACGCCGAGCTGGGCATCAACGTGGACGAAAACCGCGCGATCGGCTGCGAAAACCTCTACTCGACGCCCTACCTGATTTGGGCGAACGACGCGGCAAAAAAACTGCTCGGAAAGGATTTTCGCGGCACGGGCGACATGATCTCGCCGTGCTACCTCATGACGGAGCTGCTTGACTGCTGCGGCTGGGACGGTCCCGCCTGGGCACAGTGTCAGCGGCAGATGCGCCAAACACTGCCCGTCATTCACCGCCGCCGACTGTTTGTTGAAAACGGCGTTTGGACGGCAGAGCTGTCTGCGGCGGCGCAGGAGCAATACGAAACCTACCGCATTGCGGAATACTATGTCCGCACCGCACCGGTGAATAAGCAATCTAATGGAAAGGAATAGATTCTATGGAAAAACTACACGGTAAGCAGCTTGCTGTTATGGCAACGCGGGCGCGCCTGCTGGGACTGGACGCGGTACACACCGCAGCGTCCGGTCACATCGGCGGCAGCCTCTCGGCGATCGACGCGATCACCACGCTTTATTTTAACGTGATGAACGTCGATCCGAAGAATCCGCGGGACCCCGACCGCGACCGCTTTGTGCTGTCGAAGGGTCATTGCACACCCGCGCTCTATCCCGTTTTGGCACTGCGCGGCTTCTTCCCCACGGAGGATCTCAAGCTCTTCCGTTCCATCAAGGGACACTACTCCGGTCATGCCGAGATGCGCCACGTCAAGGGCGTCGATATGTCTACCGGCTCGCTGGGACAGGGTCTGTCCGTTGCCGTCGGTATGGCGTTGGCGGGCAAGACCGCGAAGAAGGACTACCGTGTCTACGCGCTGTGCGGCGACGGTGAGATCGCAGAGGGTCAGATTTGGGAGGCGGCAATGTCCGCCGCAAAGTACCATTTGGATAACCTCTGCGCCATGGTCGATGTCAACGGTCTGCAGATCGACGGCGCGACGAAGGACGTCATGCCCTCCGAGCCGCTGGATAAGAAATTTGAGGCGTTCAACTGGAACGTGATCCATGTGGACGGTCACGACTACGACGCGCTGGAGAAGGCATTTGCCGACGCCGCCGCCTGCAAGGGCAAGCCCACCATGCTCCTGCTGAAGACTGTCAAGGGCAAGGGCGTCTCCTTCATGGAGAACAACGCCGGCTGGCACGGCAAGGCGCCGAACGACGAGCAGTACGCACAGGCCAAGGCAGAGGTCGAGGCGAAATTAGCAGAACTGGGGGGTAAGTAATATGGCAGGTAAAATTGCAACCCGTGCAGCCTACGGCGAGGCGCTGGTCGAGCTGGCGGAGAAGTACCCCGAGCTGGTGGTTTTTGACGCCGACCTCGCAAACGCAACGATGACCAAGGGCTTTGCCGCCGCGTATCCCGACCGTTTCTTCGATATGGGCATCGCCGAGTGCAACATGACCGGCGTCGCTGCGGGCATGGCGACCTGTGGCTTCAAGCCCTTTACCGACACCTTTGCCATCTTTGCCTCCGGCAGAGCATGGGAACAGGTGCGTAATTCCGTCGCTTATCCCCGTCTGAATGTCAAGGTCGTCGGCTCGCACGGCGGTCTGTCCGTCGGCGAGGACGGCGCGACCCATCAGAGCATTGAGGACTTCGCGCTGATGCGTGCCATCCCGAACATGAAGGTGCTCTGCCCCTGCGACGGCCACGAGATGAAGCTCGCGGTCGAGGCGCTGCTGAACTACGACGGTCCCGCGTATCTGCGGCTGGGCAGAGCGGCGGTCGAGACCGTGACCGACGAGGTTGAGGGCTATCGCTTCGAGCTGGACAAGGGCGCGGTGCTCGCGGACGGCAAGGATGTCACCGTGATCGCCGTCGGCATGATGGTTCAGCTTGCGCTCAAGGCGCGGGAGCTTTTGGCTGCGGAGGGGATCTCCGTCCGCGTTATCGATATGCACACCATCAAGCCGCTGGACAACGAGCTTGTCATCAAGGCGGCGAAGGAGACCGGCTGCATCGTCACCTCCGAGGAGCATAACATCATCGGCGGCTTGGGCAGCGCGGTTGCCGAGTGTCTCAGCGAAAACTGCCCCACGCCGCTGGTACGCCACGGTGTCAACGACGAGTTCGGCAGAAGCGGCACGGCTGCGGCGGTGCTGGAATACTACGGTCTGACCGCTGAGGTGCTCTGCGATAAGATCAGAGAAGCGCTGAAGAAGAAATAATCACAAAAACGCCTCGCAGGGAGCCGCTTGCGAGGCGTTTTCTTACGGAGGAAGCATGATCTATTTGGATAACGCCGCCACCACCCGTCCCTGTGCGGCAACGGTGGAGGCGGTTACCGAAGCACTGACCCGCGACTGGGGCAATCCCAGCGCACAGTACCGCTTCGGAATTGATACCGCACGGCTGCTGCGCCGCTGTCGGACGGAGGTCGCGGAGGCAATGGGCGCGGAGACCGACCGCATTTACTTTACCTCCGGCGGCACCGAGGGCGACAACTGGGCGATTTTTGCCGCCGCCGAGCGCCTCGGCAAGCGCGGCAGGCACATCGTCACCACCGCCGTGGAGCACCACGCGGTGCTGCACCCGATGCAAAAGCTGCAGGAGTGCGGCTTTGACGTGACCTACCTCGCGCCGGACGGTCTCGGGCGTGTTACCGTTGAGCAGCTTCGGGCGGCGCTCCGTCCGGACACCATCCTTGTCAGTATCATGATGGTCAACAACGAGTCCGGCGCGGTAATGCCCATCGAGCGCATGGCGAGGCTGACCCATCGGCTCTGCCCCAACGCGCTGTTCCATACCGACGCGGTGCAGGGCTTTTTTAAGGTGCCGTTTTCCGCACGGACGCTCGGCGCAGACATGATCTCGATCTCCGGTCATAAAATTCACGCCGGAAAGGGCGTCGGCGCGCTGTATCTTGCCAAAAAGCTCCCGCCTCTGCTGCTCGGCGGCGGGCAGGAGGGCGGTCTGCGCAGCGGCACGGAAAATCTGCCGATGATCGCGGGCTTGGCGGCTGCCTGTACCGCGCAGAAGCCCACCTTCCGCCGTGACATTGCCGCGCAGGAGGCGTGTAAGGAGCGTCTGCGGCAGGGTCTTTCCGCCATGCCCGAGGTAACGCTGCTCGGTGCGCAGGAGGCGCCGCATATTGTCAATTTAGCGGTCGCGGGGCTGCGTTCGCAGGGGCTGATCAACGCCTTACAGGACCGTGGATTCTGCGTTTCGGCAGGCTCGGCGTGCAGCAGGGGACACCGCAGCCATGTTTTGGAGGCAATGGGTATCGCCCCGACGCTGATTGACGGCTCGCTCCGCGTCTCCCTTTCCAACGAAACGACGGAGGACGAGATCGATGCCTTCCTTACTGCGCTTCCCGAGGCAATCCGCTCTCTCGGCGGAGAAAAAAGGGTTCGATAAATCATCATCGGACGGAGCTGTACGTTACGGCTCCGTCCGAAATTCCGAATTCGCTAAACGCTCCAGTCTAATTCGACGTAATCGGCGGTCACAGCCAGCACTACGTCGGTACAGGAGCACAGTCTCACAATAATCGACCGATACCCGACGTAATGCCACAAATACTCCGTCCTTTTCTCCGGAAGGTTGAATAGTTTGTCGCCGTGCTTAATCAGATCAATTTCCCGGTACGCTCCCGCTCTGTGAAGTATTCTGTTCGGTTTGCCTCTTATATACAGGCTGATGTCGTAAATATCATCAGCCAAACGGAAGGTCATTGTCAAGGACCTGGCGCATGGCTTTATATGTTTTATCGAATCGTGATATGAAATGTCGTCCTCAAAAACAAAGACAAGCGCCTTCTTATCAAGCCGAATTTCCTTGATGATGCAATCATGCGGGGTAGGAATGTTCGGCAGAGTATCCGTGTTCAAATCATATCGTTCTTTCATCCCTTTTTGGCTCCTCTCGGCGCATATCGGTCCGGCAAATTCTGATTCATTCAACACCATTTTATCATAACGCGCTCCATAGAGCAAGAAATAGGGCAGAAAAAACAGTCGCACCACGCGGTGCGACTGTTTTTTGGCAAAGAGCCGTAATTTTGATAGAAACCGTGTAAGGGGGTGCAACTTTGATTTAGAGGGGGGTGCAATTTTTAATTTGAGGGGGTGCATTGATTTTGTATATAGAACTTCATATATTCATCATACAGGCGCTTATACGAGGGGTTCTCCGGCGCTGTGGTCTTATATTGAATTATACTGCAGACAGGTCAATGGTTCTTGTCGCAATTCGCTCAGCTAAATGTTTATTGTGAGTTACGGCAATGATGCCCATGTTGCGCTTTTCGGCCTCCGCCAGAACAACACGCCAGATCTGCGCCTGCGTGATCACATCGAGCATGGTGCTGATCTCGTCGCATATGAGATAGTCCGCGCCGCTCATAAGGGCTCGCGCAACGCAAAAGCGCTGCAGCTCGCCGCCGGAGAGCTCACGCGGGAAACGGTTGAGCCACGCATTCTCAATTCCGAATGCCGCAAGCACATCCTCGCGCAGCTCACCGCTTTCCTCAAGCACCCTCTTCAGGCGCCAGCGGGGATTGATGGCCTTTTCCGGGTGCTGATAGATAAGCTGCACGGGGCATACCCCGTTTTTAGGCAGCGGCTTGCCGTCAAGAAGAATTTCGCCCTTTGATGGCTCAAGGTAACCGGCAAGCATCATGGCAAGGGTAGTTTTGCCGTAGCCGCTGGGGGCGAATATCGCAAGGCGTTCGCCTTTTTCGATCTTGACGCTTCTGTCCTCAAGTATCCACGGCTGCTTACGCTCATATTTAAAATAGACGTTTTTTGCTTCAAGAGCCATGATAACACCTCACCTCTCCGCCTCTAATCTCGCGCACCGGCGGGACCTCTTTTTCGCACTCCTCCGTTTTATACGGGCAGCGCGGCGCAAACAGGCAGCCCTGCGGCAAATGCCCGGCATAGGGCTGGAAGCCCTCGATCGGCTGAAATCCGTTTTGAGGGAGGGCTCTCCAAAGCGCCTTGGAATACGGGTGTCTGAGCGCGTCGGGACCGGCTTTGAAATCCGCGGCGGGCGCGGTTTCAACGGTAGTGCCTGCGTAAAAAACGGCTACACGGTCGGCAAACTCGAACGCAAGGTCAATGTCATGCGTTATAAGTATGACCGCCTTCCCCTCGTCCGCCATCTCGCGGAACATCTTCAGAGCCTCAAGCGCCTGGTCAAGACTCATGCCCGGCGTGGGCTCGTCCGCGATTATGAGCTGTGCGTCCGTAATAAGAGCCGTTGACACCAGAACGCGTCTTGCCATACCGCCGGAGAGCTGGAACGGATAAAGCTGCTCCGTGCGCTCGGGCAGGTTAAGGCGCTCAAAGAGCCGTTTTCTCTGCTGTGTGGGCTTTGGTTTTTTGTGCCCATCTGCCTGCGCCCCGATCTTCATGAGCGGATCGAGATAGGCGACCGACTGCGGCACCAGTGCGATCTCCGTGCCGCGCAGCACCCTTTGCCGCTCCGGGGTGAGCTGCTCACCCTTATAGTGTAGGTGACCGTTCACGGTCGCATTCTCCGGCAGGATGCCCAGAATGGCCGAAGCGAGCAGGCTTTTGCCAGAGCCGGACGAGCCTGCGATGGCGACGATCTCGCCCGGGCGCACCGTCAGATGCAGATCCGATATGACCTTAAGCTCCTTCTGCTCCAAGCCGCTTTCATACATTCGAAAGCTCACGGACAGGTTATGTATTTCAAGTATTGTTTCGTTTTTTTGTATCATTGCAAACTCCTTATTCCTGTGCGCTGTACGGGTCGAGGATCATGCGCAGATAATCTCCGAGCTTATCGACGAGCAGCACTATAAGCACAAGCGTCAGACCGGGCAGCACAGCTGTCCACCACATACCGGTGGAAAGATAGCGCATACTCTCGGACAGAATGATGCCAATAGCCGCCTGCTCCGGAGGAAGTCCGAAGCCCAAAAACGAAACGGACGCTTCATGCAAAATTGCATGAGGGAAGAGCAATATAAGTCCTACAATAAACTGCGGGACGAGATGCGGAAGCAGATGGTGCGTGAGGATCCAGCCGCTTGATTTGCCGAGTTTGCGGGAAACGGCAACATACTGCTGGGAGCGAAGCTGCAAGACCTCGCCTCTTATAAGTCGCGCGAGGAAGCACCAGTGAGTTGATGCAATGCCTATGAGCAGGCCCTTGAACCCTCTGCCGAGGGAGAACGAGATCAGGATGATGAGGATCGTATGAGGCATACCCATGACTAGGTCGATGACCCAGTTGATGACGGCGTCGATGCGCTTGGAGCCGGTCGCCGCCACGATGCCGACCAGCACCGCGACGACAGCGCTGATGACGGATGCCGCAAGGCCGACCGTGATGCTCACGGACAGCCCCTTGAGCGTGCGCAGGAACAGGTCGCGTCCCAGAGCGTCAGTACCGAAGGGGTACTTAAAGCTGGGCGCCTGCTTTGCGTTGAGGAAGCTGCCGGTTATTGCGTCGTCGGGAATAAGTATGCCGCAGGCGTAGACTGCTATAAGCAGGAGGAAGATGACAACGGTCAGAATGACAACTTTGGTTCTGTGGTTTCGTTTTTTCATTCTCCAACCTCCTTTACCTGCGGGTCAATTACACCGTAAAGCAGGTTTGCTATCATATTGCCCACGCAGACAAATAGTGCGGAGAAGAGGGTTATTCCGAGAAGCAGGGGCACATCGCCGCGAAGTCCCGCTGCGGATACCGCACTTCCAAGTCCGGGGTAGCTGAATACGTTCTCCGCCATGACCGAGCCGCCGAACAACTCTGCGAAAGAGGCGAATTGCAGCGTCAGCGCCGGGAAGAGAATGTTGCGCAGGCCGTGCCGGTGCAGGATCGTGCGCGGGCTCTCTCCTCTCGCCTTGGCAAAGAGCACATATTCGCTGTTGAGCACATCCACGAGCTTCTGCCGCGTGTGCAGCGCGATGTTTGCAAACGACATCAGGCTCAGCGTGAACGCCGGCAGCACCATGTGGTAGAGCTTCTGCCAGAAGGTCACATCCGCGCTCAGCACGCCGATGGGCGACGAGAAGCCGATGGGAAACCACTTGAGCCAGACGCCGAAGATCAGCAAAAACAGCAGTCCGAGCCAGAAGGTCGGAACGGAGCTGAGGATATAGCACACTTTTTTCAGTATCTTGTCCGGCCACCTGTTTCTGTACATTCCCATAACGCAGCCAAGCGCAAAGCCTATCAGCCCCGCCAATAGCCATGCGAACAACATCAATGCAAGTGAATTTACAAATCGCTCTCCTATAACATCCGCTACCGGACGGCGAAACATTGCGGATTCACCGAGGTTACCATGCAGAAGCTCGTTGAGCCACGAGAAAAATCTCTCCACGGGAGGCTCATTAACGCCCCAATACTCCTCAATTTCCGCGCGCTGCTCCGGAGATACCGCCGTACCGAGCCCCAATATATACTGCTGTACGGGATCGACCGGCGATGCGGTTACAAGAACAAAAGAAATTACGCTGACAGCAAGCAGCAGTGACAGTATTTTAATACTATAAGTCACAAAGATGCGGGCAAGCCGCTTCGTTGCTCCTCTCATTTTCACACCTCTTTCTATCGGCTTTTATAAAAGAACGCCGGCAAGTTTTCTTACAAAAACCGACAGCGAAAAATACTTGCAGCCTGCCGCACCGCTACGATGCAGCAGGCTGCTTTCCGTTGCTGGATAGGTATCTCGCGGTTATTTCGTCCAAGCCCACTCGCTCAGGTTCTGGATCAGCGGCAGACCGTGGCCGTGGCCGTGGATCGGCTGGTCGCCGATGGACAGACCGTCACGGACATAGGTCACGTGATCGAGATTGACGAGCCAGACCCACGGGCACTCACCCTTCATGGCGGTGCCGGTCGTGCCGTCCCACTGCACCTTCTGCCAGTTCGCGTTGGCCTCTTCCACGGTCAGCGCGCCCATCGCAGCAGCGAGATAGCGGTCGGTCGTCTCGTTCATGTAGCCCTCGGGATTGTAGTAATCCAGCAGAGCGCCCTCGGAGCGGTACAGGTAGTACGTCTCGTTCGGAATCGCAGAGCCCCAGCCCATGACAACGGCATCGGTGAACTGGCGCTGCTCGATCTCGTCCCAGCTGACGCCTTCGATGTTGATTTTGATGCCAATATCCTTGAGCTGCTCGGCAGCGGCCATGCCGACCGCCTGACGCACGGAGTCGCCGGAGGGATAGATGCAGGTGAACTCAGCCTTCAGGCCGTCCTTTTCGACAATGCCGTCACCGTCGGTATCCTTCCAACCGGCATCGGCGAGGAGCTTCTTGGCATATTCCACGTCGGTCTGGAGCTTGACCTCGGGGTTGTTCCAGGGCATACCGTCATTCTCGGAATAAGCAGGTCTGCCGAAGCCGTTGAGCACAGCATCCGCGATCTGATCGCGGTCGATGGCGTAGGCAATGGCCTGACGGATCTCGAGATTGCAGGTCACGTTGTTGCCGTAGGGGATGCCATTGACGTTTTTCTTGCCCTCGTTGGGCAGCATCGGTAGCGTGAAGCCGCGGTTATCGGCGGAGGCGATGGCCTCCACATGGTAGCCGCTGACCTTCGTCGTGCCAAGGGTGGCAGTGGAGTACGCAACATCCACCTCGCCCGCCTGCACGGCGGCAAGGGCGGCATCCTCGGACATAAAGACGACTGTCACGTTCTTGATCGCAGGCGCGCCGCCGTAGTAATCCTCGTTGGCGACAAAGACGAGCTTCTCCTGCGACTGCCACTCGACGAACTTATACGGGCCGGAACCCATCGGGTTTCTGCCGTAGTCCGCACCGTAGGCGTGCTTGGGCACGATACCGACGGAAGCGAGTGTGTTAAGGAAGATGGACGTCGGCCTCGAGAGCGTGATCTCCACGGTCGTGGCGTCCTTGGCAACGGCGCTCTTCATGTACGTGAGGTCGACCGAGCCCTGTGCGGCCTTGGCGGTCTCGAGCGTGAAAGCAACGTCCTCCGCTGTGACCGGCTTGCCGTCCGTGAACTTCGCATCGTCGCGGATGTTGAACGTCCAGACGAGGCCGTCGGGAGACAGCTCATACTTGGTCGCAAGGTCATTTTCGAAGGTCAGGTCAGATTTGTATCTGACGAGCGTGCTCTGCACGATCGGGGAGTTGCCGTGGCCCCAGCCCTGTGTCGGGTCGAGCGTCTCCGGTTCGGAGCCGATCGCAATGACAACGCTGTCGCGCGCGGCCGTCTGTTTTGTTCCGTTGCCGCAAGCGCTCACGCCTATGACCATGAGCGCCGCAAGAAGCAGAGCAATGAGTTTTTTCAGATTCATTTGGGGTTCTTCCTTTCACGATTTCATGGATTTAATCAGATTTTATAGTCGGTACACCTGCCGCCTCTGTCAAAACCCGATTTAACGTGTCTGATTTTCTCATGGATCTGCCAAACGCGCAAGCCCCTCGGGGGGATATAATTTTGCAATTATGCCAAACAAAAGTTACGAAATTGTGCAAAATCGCAATTTGCATCTGAAACCGCATCTGCATAAATGCAAAAAATCGACAAGCATCACATGATACTTGCCGATTTGGCTTGGTGGACGATATAGGACTCGAACCTATGACCTTCCGCACGTCAAGCGGATGCTCTAGCCAGCTGAGCTAATCGTCCGTAGCGGGATTATTATACCCGCAGGGAGGGCATTTGTCAAGCATAATTTTTCAAACTTCCGATTTTTTGTGTAGGACTTGCAGAGAATCAGCCGTGCCCTGCCGCTGTCCGAAGCGGCAGGGGTCATTTTCCGGCAATCGGCACGAGAAATTCCTCCGGCGGGGTTCCGGTATCGCCGTTATAGGACAGGGTAAGCCCCGCTGCCGTACCGTCGGGGGCGACGATTTCGACATACCAATTCGGAACGACGTCCGGTCGCATCAGCTCGCTGAAAATGATACAGCCGTCGTCCGCGCAGGTCGATTGCACCGCCTTGTCGCCGATCTGTTCGGTGTAGGTTGTCTCGTCCAATGTGATCGGATAGAGGTTTACATAACTCCCAACATAGCGCGGAATGATATAGGCACGCTCATATTCGCCGTCGTACCAGGTGACCGTTGCGTTCAGCTCACGCTCAAACGGCTCGTTGACAATGACGCCGAGCGCCTCCTCCGACGCGCCGTAAGCGGTCCACGCGCTGTTTTCAATCAACGATGCCTCTGTAGGGGCTTCCGTGCGGGTTTCCGTAGGAGCCTCCGTGCGGGTTTCCGTAGGAGCCTCCGTAGGGGCTTCCGTGGGGGCTTCGGTCGGAGCGGCGGTTTCCGTGGCGGGTGTCGGTACGGCGGCACAGCCGGTGAGCAGCAAGGCAAGAATCAGAGCTGCGATGCAATATTTCATATGATTTCCCTCCGTTTTGAGCATTGCACTTTTCGCTTGTGTGTGCTATTATATCATAGAATATGGAAAAAGGGGAAGGTTTTTGTGAAAAAATCGCGGTTCCGACTGTGGCTGGTCTTAACGGTGCTGTGGATCGCACTGATTTTTTTGCAGTCCCTGATGCCCGCCAAGGTGAGCGACGCGGAAAGCGGCGGGATCCTGACGGTGATCCGGCGGCTGTTCCCGTGGATGACGAATCATCTGCTGCGCAAGCTCGGGCATTTTGCGGAGTATGCGGTCGCAGGCTTTCTGCTGACACGGACGTGCCTGCTCAGAAAGCGCTTTACCCTGTATCAGCCCCTGCTGCTGGGGCTGCTGACCGCCCTTTGTGACGAGACGATACAGCTCTTTGTGGAGGGGCGCAGCGGTCAGATCTCGGATGTTTGGCTGGATGCCGCCGGAATCGCGACCGGTGCGCTGCTCATTTGGATTTTTAGGAGGAAATAACCCATGTGTGAAGCCTGTAAAAAGAAGTTTTACATTACGACGCCGATCTATTATCCCTCGGATAAGCTGCACATCGGTCACACCTACTGCACGGTGGCGACGGATGCAATGGCGCGTTACAAGCGTCTGCGCGGCTATGACGTGATGTTCCTGACCGGCACGGACGAGCACGGTCAGAAGATCGAGGATCGGGCGAAGGCTGCCGGTATCACGCCGCAGCAGTTCGTGGACAATATCGTCACGGGCGAAAAGGGCGTGCTGGACCTGTGGAAGCTGATGAATATTTCCTACGACCGCTTCATCCGCACGACGGACGATTACCACGTCGCCGCGATTCAGAAGATTTTTAAGAAGATGTACGAGAACGGCGACATCTATAAGGGCAAATACGTCGGTATGTACTGCACACCCTGCGAATCCTTCTGGACCGAGAGCCAGCTCAAGGACGGCAAGTGCCCCGACTGCGGACGCGAGTGCAAGCCCGCCGAGGAGGAGGCGTATTTCTTCCGCCTGTCGAAATATGCAAAGCCCGTGCGCGACCTGCTGGTCAACACCGATTACCTCGAGCCGCGCAGCCGCGTCAACGAAATGGTCAACAACTTCATCGACGCGGGGCTGGAGGACCTGTGTGTCTCCCGCACGAGCTTCACATGGGGCGTTCCCGTCGATTTCGACCCGGGTCACGTCGTTTACGTCTGGGTCGACGCGCTGTTCAACTACACGA
>URWG01000030.1 GCA_900551495.1 uncultured Eubacteriales bacterium | reverse complement strand
GACGCGCCTTTGGCGCTATAAAAAGCTTTTCAAGCTTTTTAACAGATTCTAGTATCAGCCGCCGAGGTACGCTTTCTTTACTTCCTCGCTGCGGGCAAGCTCAGCGCCCGTACCGGAGAGAGTAATACGGCCGGTCTCAAGCACATAGGCACGGTCGGCAATATCCAACGCCATGCCCGCGTTTTGCTCGACCAAAAGGATGGTCGTTCCGGCGTTTTTCAGCTCGCGGATGATGTCAAAGATCTGCTCCACGAGGATCGGCGCCAAGCCCATCGACGGCTCATCCAGCATCAAAAGCTTCGGGGAGAGCATCATTGCCCGCCCCATGGCAAGCATCTGCTGCTCGCCGCCGGATAGCGTACCCGCGACCTGCTTGCGGCGCTCCTTAAGGCGCGGAAAGTGTTGAAAAACATTTTCCAGCGGCTCGTTAATGCCGCCCTTGCGGGTAAAGGCACCCATTTCAAGGTTTTCCTGTACCGTCATTTGCAGGAAGATGCGCCGCCCCTCGGGAACGTGGGCAAGCCCCTGCGATACTAACTTGTACGCTTCGGTATGGGTGATGTCCCTGCCGAGGAATTCAATCGAGCCGGAGCGCGGGTGCATCAGCCCCGAGACGGTTTTCAGTGTGGTGGACTTGCCGGCACCGTTTGCGCCGATGAGCGCAACGGTTTCGCCCTCGTTGACCTCAAAGGAGACACCCTTGATGGCGTGGATCGCGCCGTAATAGACATGGATATTCTCAACCTTCAGCATGACCCTGCGCTCCCTTCTTGCCGAGATAGGCTTCAATGACGGTGGGGTTGTTGCAGATCTGCTTGGGGGTGCCCTTGGCAATAATCTTGCCGTAGTTGACGACGGCGATACCCTCGCAGACGCCCATGACGAGATTCATGTCATGCTCGATGAGCATAACGGCAATTTGGAATTCGTCGCGGATGCGCTCAATGTGCTCCATCAGCTCCGCCGTCTCCGAGGGATTCATGCCCGCGGCAGGCTCATCAAGCAGGAGGATGGACGGCTCGGTAGCAAGCGCCCGCACGATCTCCAGCCGACGCTGTGCGCCGTAGGGGAGGGAGCCTGCCTGATAGTGTGCCATGTCCGCCATGCCCATAAAGTCCAGCAGCTCAAGGCAGCGTGCCTTTGCCTGCTTCTCCGCGCGGTAGTAGCGCGGAGTGTGGAGCACGGAGGAGAAGAAGGAGCATTTCGTGTGATTGTGCAGACCGACCTTCACGTTGTCGATCACGCTCATGCCGCCGAACAGGCGGATGTTTTGGAAGGTACGCGCAATGCCGAGACGGTTGACCTGTGCGGTGGACATCCCCTTGGTGTCAATGCCGCGCAGGAGGATCGAACCGCGCGTGGGCTGATAAACGTTGGTCAGGAGATTAAAGATCGTGGTTTTTCCCGCGCCGTTCGGACCGATCAGACCGGCGATCTCCGTTGCGCCGATGGTCAGCGTGAAGCTGTCCACCGCCGTCAGACCGCCGAAGTCGATACCGAGATTGCGGATGTCGAGCACGGGGAGCTTGCCGAGGTCGCGCTCGGGAATGATGACATCGGTCGGCATGGGAACCATTTTCGGCTGATTCAGCTTCATTTCACGACCTCCTTTCGGCGCAGCAGGGCTTTAACGCGGCTGCCGAGCGTGTGCTTGAATTCCTTAAACCGCGCGTTGGCGTTGAGAATCATCACGAGGATCAGCACCAGCGCGTAAATCAGCATCCACAGGTCGCCGAAGTCCAGCAGGAACAGCTCCAGCAGCTTGAGCGCCACCGCCGCGATAATGCAGCCGCGCAGATTGCCCATGCCGCCGAGTACGACCATGACCAGAACGCTGATGGATTTGTTGAAGTCGAACTGCTTTGCCTCAATCTTGGTGTAGTTCAGCGCGAACAGCACACCCGCGATACCCGCCAAAAATGCGGAAATGACGAATGCCTTCATCTTGTAGACGGTCAGATTCAAGCCGACGGATTCGGCGGCGATCGGGTTGTCGCGGATGGCTTTGATTGCGCGACCCTCCTTGCTGTGGACGAGGTTCATGATAATAACCAGCGTGAACAGCACCAGCGCGAAGCCGAAGCCCAGCGTGGAAAGGCGGTTTGAAATACTTGCGCCCTGTGCGCCCGCGATAATAAAGTTGCCGTTGATGGTGTCAACGCCGTCGCCGAACATGGAAAAATGCGGTACGCCGTCTACCAGCTCGACATACAGACAGTTGAAGATCGTGCGGATGATCTCGCCGAAGGCAAGCGTCACGATGGCAAGATAGTCACCGCGCAGACGCAGAACGGGAATACCGATCAAAAAGCCCATGATACCCGCCAAAATGCCGCCGATCGCGACGCAGACGAGCATTAACAGGACGGGGCTTGCAATATACGGTCCGAGCACGGCTGCGGCGACGACGCCCGAAAAAGCGCCGATGCTCATAAAGCCCGCGTGACCGAGGCTCAGCTCGCCGAGGATGCCGACCGTCAGATTCAGCGACAGCGCCATGATGATGTATGCGCTGATGGGGACGAGCTGACCGCTGAGGGAGCGCGACAGGAAGCCGCCGCCGTCCAAAACGAGCAGGACGATATAGACCGCGCAGACACCGATCAGGGTCACGGCGTTTTTGCGCGTCGTTTTCGCCTGAATTTTCTTCATTCCGACCACCTCAGACTTTCTCTGTGACCTTTTTGCCAAGCAGACCGTTGGGCTTGACCAGCAGAATAACGATCAATACGGCAAAAACGACGGCGCTTTGGAGCTGGTCACTGATATATTCGGCGCTGAAGATTTCAATCACGCCGAGCAGCACACCGCCGACGAGCGCACCGGGGATCGAGCCGATGCCGCCGAATACCGCCGCCGTGAATGCCTTGATGCCGGGCAGCGAGCCGGTGGTGGGAGAGAGCGTGGAGGTCTTGGCGCAGAACAGAAGTCCCGCAATCGCCGCCAGTGCCGAGCCGATGGCAAAGGTGACGGAGATGGTGCGGTTGACGCTGATTCCCATTAATTCCGCCGCGCTCTTGTCCTCAGCGACGGCACGCATGGCTTTACCCGTGCGGGTCTTACCGATGAACAGCGACAGCAGCACCATAATGACGACACAGGCGGCAATGGTGCAGACCGCAACGCCGTCAACCGTCAGCCTGCCGTCGAACAGCGTGATGTTTGCAAAGCTGAAATCGACGGAAAATGACTTCTTGCTCGACGACCAAATGATCTGCGCGATACTTTGAAGGAAATAGCTCACGCCGATGGCGGTGATGAGCACGGCAAGCGACGAGGCGGACCGCAGCGGCTTATACGCCAGCCGTTCGATCACGATACCGAGGAAGGTGCAGACCACCATTGCCATCGCCAGCGCGACGACGGGGGAAAGCCCTGCGTTGTTCATGGCGACGAAGCAAACGTAGCCGCCGATCATAATAACGTCGCCGTGGGCAAAGTTCAGCATCTTCGCGATGCCGTAGACCATCGTGTAGCCCAGCGCGATAATGGCATAGATACTGCCGAGACTCACGCCGTCGATCAGTTTTGACAGAAAGTACATAGCTTGTACCGCCTCCCGTTTTTCTGTATTCGCGGGGAAAATGCCCGCCGCCGAAGAAATCGACGGCGGCAGGGCGAAAAAATCAGAGCTTGTCAGCCGGCGTCAACGTAGACACCGTTTTCAATGACCACTGCGGCAGGTGCCTTGCTGACCTGACCCTCGGCGTTCCATGTCATGTCCGCGCCGGTCAGACCGGAGAAGGTCATGGTGGTGAACTGTGCGATCATGGCATCGCAGATCTCGGAAACCGAGGCACCCTCCGAAAGCTGTGCGTTGTTGATCGCCTGATACAGCGCGTAAACGCAGTCGTAAGCGTCGGCGGCGAACTGGTTTGGGGTTTCGCCGTAGGCTGCCTTGTAAGCGGCGACGAAGTCTTGCGTTTTCTGATCGGGTGCGTCCGCCGCAAACGGAGTCAGCAGCATCACACCCTCGGCGAGCTTCGTGTCAAAGCCGTCGATCGACAGAATGCCGTCCATGCCGTCCACGCCGAAGAAAACGGGCTTGTAGCCGTCGGTGTTCGCCTGATTCAGGATTGCGGAGGCAGGCGTGCAGTAGATGGGCAGGAACACAAGATCGGCGCCTTTGTTCTGCGCGTCGTCAAGCTGCACGGTGTAGTCAATGGTGTCGGCGTTGCAGCTCATCTCGGAAACGACGTTCAGACCGAGCTGCTTGGCCTCGTTGACGAAGGTCTGATAGATGCCGTTGGAGTAGGCGCTGGAGTTATCGTAGATCACGGCGACCTTGGCGTCGGGCATATGCTCGTGGATGTACTGCGCCGAGGCGCTGCCCTGATTGGGGTCGGTGAAGCAGATCTGGAACATATTGTCCTTGCCCGCGGTGACCTCGGTTGAGGATGCCGAGGGGGTCAGGCAGAATACGCGGTCCTTGTTTGCTTCGGCGGCAACGGCAATGCAGGGGGTGGTGGTCACGGTGCCGACCATGATCTGCATACCCCAGTCCACGAGGTCGTTATAGGCGCTGACCGCCTTTTCCGCGTCGTTCACATCGTCCTTGGCATTCAGCTCGAACTGAATGCCGCCAAGTGCGTTGACTTCCTTGATGGCAAGCTCAATGGCGTTCTTGGCAGCGTTGCCGTACATGGCGGCGTCGCCCGTCAGCGGACCGCTGAAGCCCAGCTTGACCGTCTTGCCGTCAAAGCCGCTCTGCTTGCCGCAGCCCGCGAACAGCCCTACGACCATTACCACAGCGAGTACCATTGCAAATAACTTTTTCATTTTCAATTTCTCCTTTACAAAAAGAATATACAAAAACCGACCTTCGTCGAAAGGACGAGGTCGGCTTTGATAACAAAACTACCGAGCTTCGTGCGCTTTCGACGGTGCGCCGCGTACAAGAATGACGCCCAGAGCCAGAAGCAGCAGGACGCAAACAGAAAAAATGATGGATACCAAGCGAATGGTACCCATCAGAAGCAGAATAAAGCACGCAGCAAAACAAGCGTTCATGGAGAACGCGGATTTGGAGGCTGTATTTTTGTTGTTGAAGAAACGAAAAGACATTGCCGCGACCTCCCTTACACTTTATCTACGAATTGCTTTTCCATACTATATCGCTTTAGCGCATAAAAGTCAATCGGAAAATTATACAAAATATGAATAATTTGTGTATAAGGAATGGGCGTTTTTTACAATCCGCCCTACAGCGCGGCGATCAGCAGGGTAAGCCCCAGCAAAATCGGCTGGTGCAGCAGGTAAAACCACAGGGAATTTCTGCCGCAGAAGCGAAGAAAGCGGAGAACCGCGCGATCCGAGGGGACCTTCGGCAGGAGCGTTTTTCCGCTGCGGTAGACGGTCTTGCCGAGCGCCGCGCCGAGCAGGAACCAGCCCAGCCCCGGAAACACGGGGAAAAAGTCGCTGCCCGTAAAGAACCGTTCTCCGCAAAGCCCGAGCGGGAACAGGAAGTTGACGGATACCCGCACCGTCTCCATCCAAATGCCGAGCGCAACAAAGGCTGCCCCGAGCACGGCAAGCGCCCACCACGGCAGGCGTCGGAACAGGGGATAGAGCACCATGCACAGCCCCAAGAGGTGCAAAATGCCGAACCAAATGCGGATGCCGCCGACACCGACGACGAAATCGGCAAACAGGGTCACATATGACACCGCCAAGCCCGCGCCGAAAACGATGACACCGCGCCGAAGCGTCCGTGTGCCGAGCGTCGCGCAGATACCGGAGATCAGGATGAAGAGCAGACCGCCGTATTGCTGCATATAGGTGAACCACGTCGGGAGGTTCGGCTCCGCGTCGGTGAAGAATATCAAATCAAAGACGAAATGAACGGCGATCATGCCGAGAATGCACAACCCGCGCAGCGCGTCCAGCTCCCAGATACGGTCCTTCCTCATTTTGCCTCCTCCTGTGCCTCTAACTCACGGTAGGAGACCTTGCCGACGAGCGTTTTCGGCAGCTCCTCGCGGAACTCGATCTCCGACGGGACGGCATAGCGCACGATCCGCTCCTTGCAGTACGCCAGCAGCTCCCGCTTCAGCGCCTCGGATGGAACGACCTTCGGCTTGAGCACGACAAACGCCTTGACGCGCTGCATTTTGTAGGGGTCCTTTACGCCGATAACGCACGAAAGCTGCACCTTTTCATGCCCGTCGAGAATGTTTTCGACCTGCGCGGGATAGACGTTATAGCCGGAGGTGACGATCATCCGCTTGATGCGCTGGCGGAAGTAGACGAAGCCGTCGGCATCCATCTTGCCGAGGTCGCCGGTGTGCAGCCAAAGGCGTCCGTCGGCGTGACGGCGAAGGGTCTGCGCCGTTTCCTCCGCATTGTCCAAATAACCGAGCATGACTGTCGGACCGGACAGGCAGATCTCGCCCTCGACCTCCGCTGCGACCTCCTCGGTCGTGCCGACGCGGACGATTTTATAATAGGTGTCGGGGAAGGGAATGCCGATGGAGCCTTCGCGGGCGTAGGCCGGCGGGGTCAGGCAGCTTGCGGTGACGCACTCGGTCGTGCCGTAGCCCTCGCGAATCTGCACCTTGGCACGGTGCGCCCGCAGAAAGGCATCCACCCTGCGCTTCAGCTCCGGTGAGAGACTGTCGCCGCCGGAGAAGACACCGACAAGGAAGGACATATCGAGCTTGTCCAGCCCGTCCGCCCGCAGCAGCGCCTCAAACAGCGTCGGAACGCCGGGAATAAAGTTCGGCTTTTTCTTCCGCAGCAGGTCGGCGTAGACCTTGATGCTGAAATTCGGCACCAAAATGCACTTTGCGCCGCCGACGAGGGCGGTGTGGATGCCGATGCCCAGCCCGAAGCCGTGGAAGATCGGCATGACGGACAGCATCGAAAATCCGTGGAGGGACTTGACACCGCTGGCGGCAATGGTTTGCAGCGCCAGCGCGTTAAAGTTATAGGATGAAAGGCGGATGCCCTTGGTCTTGCCGGTCGTGCCGCCGGAGTAGAGAATGGAGGCGCAGCTCTCACAGTCCGAGTCCGACGGCGGCAGGGTGCCGACGGCGGAGCGCAGCACGTCGCGCCACAGAAGATAGCCGCCCTTCGGCAGCTTGGGGTATTTTTTCGCCTGCGTCAGCGCAAAGCCGCACCGCAGCGGGAGGGAAAGCTCGTCCTCAATGCGCGCGATCAGCAGCAGCGGCGGCTCCTTCGCCTCGGATGCGGCGGCGGAGACCTTGCCGAAGAAGCGGTCGAGCGTCAGGATCGCCTTGCTGTGCGAAACGTCGAGGTAGAAGGTGATCTCCTGCGGTGCGGACAGCGGATGGATCATATTGGAGACGGCACCGAGCCGGCTGAGAGCGTAAAAGCAGTCCACCGCCTGCGGCGTATTGGGCATACAGATCGTCACGCGGTCGCCGCTTCCGATGCCGAGACTGTGCAGGGCAAGTGCGGCGCGGTCGATGCGGGCAAGAAGCTGCGCATAGCTCGTGCGCTGTCCGAAAAATTCATACGCCGTGTCGTTCGGGTACTGCCGTGCGGTCAGCGCGATCTGCTCATAGAGCGTGGTGCGGGGATAGTCGATGCTGCGCGGCATATCGCCGTAAAAGTTGAGCCACGGGGCTTCGGCGGAGAGAGACATGGCAAATCCTCCTCCATTTTTTTGGGGGGGAACCTCTGAAGAAATCACCTTCGGCGGACGTCGTGTCGATTCTTCGGCTTGGAAAGCTTGAGGTACACAAAGTACATCTGCATTTTCCAAACCTCGACTTGACAAAAAATCTCGCAACGTTTATCCTCGCTGATTTTTTCAGAGCTTCCCTGAGTGGATAAATTATACCATTGCTGAGAGAAAAAAGGAAGTGTTATCTTTGGGCATTTTGCCGAATTGAAAATCAGCCCTTTATTTCTGCCGCGAAATGCTGTAAAATAAAACCGAATGATCAGAAAGAAATGAGAACTGCCATGACAGAATCCTTTGAAGCACGCTTTGCTGCCGCCCGTAAAGCCTATATCGCGCGGCAATTTTCCAATATGAATCCCCGCCAGCTTGAAGCCGTCATGACGACGGAGGGTCCGCTGCTGCTGCTGGCAGGCGCGGGCAGCGGCAAGACGACCGTCCTCATCCACCGCATTGCCAATCTCATCCGCTTCGGCTGCGGCAGCGACAGCGACGAGGTGCCGCCCACCGTGACGGAGGAGGACGTGCTCTTCCTTGAGGCACAGGCGGCAAGCCCCACCGATGACGGGCGCGAACGGGCGGATATGCTCGCCGCGCTGCATCCCGCCGTGCCGTGGTCGATCATCGCCATCACCTTTACCAATAAGGCTGCAAACGAGCTGAAGGAGCGCCTTTCAAATATGCTCGGACCGGAGGCAAACGACGTTTGGGCAATGACCTTCCACTCCGCCTGCTGCCGTATCCTGCGCCGCGAGATCGAGCGCATCGGCTACGACCGCAGCTTTACGATCTACGATACCGCCGATTCCGAGCGTGTGGTCAAGGAGCTGCTGCGCGAGAAAAATCTGGACGAGAAGGTGTTCCCGCCGAAAACCGTCCTCTCCGTGATCTCTAAGGCGAAGGACAAAATGCTCTCGCCGTCGGAGTGCCTGCGCGACGCGGGCGACGATTTCCGTCTGCGGCGGATCGCGGAGCTGTTCGGCGCGTATCAGGAGCGTCTGCGCGCCTCGAACGCGGTGGATTTTGACGACATTATTCTTCTGACCGTGCAGATTTTGCAGCAGTTTGAGGATGCGCGGGACTACTATCAGAGGAAATTCCGCTACGTTCTCATCGACGAGTATCAGGATACCAACCATCTGCAATATCTGCTGGCATCGCTGCTGGCGGGGCGGCATGAGAATATCTGCGTCGTCGGCGACGACGATCAGAGCATCTATCGCTTCCGCGGCGCGACGATTCAGAATATTTTGGACTTTGAAAAGCAGTACCACGGCGCAAGAACCATTCGTCTGGAGCAGAATTACCGCTCCACGCAGCGAATTTTGGACGCTGCCAACGCCGTGATCGCCAACAACCGCGGCAGAAAGGGCAAGCGCCTGTGGACGAACAACGGCGGCGGCGAACCGATCCTGCATTACGAGGCGATGAACGAGAGCGACGAGGCGAGCTTCGTTGCCAATCAGATCCTGTCGGAATCGCACGGTGTCGGCTTTAACAACTTCGCCGTGCTCTACCGTACGAACGCGCAGTCCAACGCCTTGGAATATGCCTTCCGTCGTTCGGGTGTGCGCTACCGCATCATCGGCGGCACCCGCTTCTTCGACCGCGCGGAGGTCAAGGATATGCTGGCGTATCTGTGGGTCATCAACAACCGTGCCGACGACCTGCGTCTGAGCCGTATCATCAACCAGCCCCCGCGCGGCATCGGGGCAAAGACCGTTGAGACGATCGCCATGCACAGCCGTGCGGAGGGGAAGCCGATGTACGCGGTCCTCCGCAACGCGCGGGAATATAATACGTTGGAGCGTGCGGTCGGAAAGCTGCAAGCCTTTTCGGATATGATCGAGGAGTGCGCCGCGCTGCTGGGCGAGCTGCCGCTGCCGGAGTTTTACGAGGAGCTGCTCCTCCGCACCGGTTACACCGCCATGCTCACCCAAAAGGACGACGTGGAGAGCCGCACCCGACTGGAAAACGTCCGAGAGCTGAAATCCTCCCTCGTGACCTACGCGGAGAACAATGACGCGCCCACGCTGAACGGTTTCTTGGAGGAGATCGCGCTCTACACGGACATCGAGCAGTACGACAAGGACGCGGATTCCGTCGTGCTGATGACAATGCACTCGGCAAAGGGCTTGGAGTTCCCAAATGTCTTTATCGTCGGTGCGGAGGAGGGCTTGTTCCCCGGAATGCGCGCCATCGGCGACAGTGAGGAGATTGAGGAGGAGCGCCGCCTGTGCTACGTCGCCATCACACGGGCAAAAAAGCGCCTGACCATTACCAGTGCGCGGCAGCGGATGCTTTACGGACATACGGCGAGCAACCGTCCCTCGCGCTTTTTGGAGGAGATCCCGCCGGAGCTGATCGTCCGCAAGCAGGCGGCACAGCCTAAGAGCTACGGAACCTCCTACAGCGGCTGCGGCGGCTATCGTGAGGGCGGCTATTCCGCGCCGAAGCCCGCGGCGAGGACCTACGAGTCTTACCGCCCCGCACCGAAGCAGCAGGCTGCCCTGCCCGAGTTCCGAAAGGGCGACATGGTGAGCCATGACGCGTTCGGCAACGGCATGGTTCTCTCCGTCCTGAAAATGGGCAACGACGCCATGCTGGAGATCGCCTTCGATCAGGTCGGAACAAAGCGGCTGATGGCACGCGCTGCCGCACCGCGGATGAAAAAACGCTGAATTATTTCACAGGGAAGCGGCATATCATTTATGGGGTGATGTGCCATGACGCTTGCGCAGAGGAACCGACTGCGGCTGTTTTTCGCGGTAGTGCTAATCTTCCTGACGGTGCTTTCGCTGCTGTTTCGGCAGCTTTTGGCGCCCGTCGCAGATGAGCTGATGGCGGCGCAGGTCAATAACGAGGCGTCCGACGCCGTGAATGTCGCCATTGACAGGCAGATCGCGGCGGGGGAGCTTTCCTACGACAAGCTGGTCACGATCGAAAAGGACGCGCTCGGCAACGTGACGGCGATCCGCTCGAACATGACCGAGATCAACCGCCTGAAAACGGGGATCCTGCTCCGGATTGACGAGCAGCTTGAGGGCTTCTCCGTCGAGCAGCTCGGCGTTCCCGCGGGGAGCATATTTTTGCCGGAGCTGTTTTCGGGCAGGGGGCCGAAGATCCCCGTCCGAGTGCTTGCCGTGCGCGCCTCGGATGCGAATTTCCGCAACGAATTTTCCTCTGCGGGGATCAATCAGACGCTGCATCGGATCATGCTGGACATCCGCGTGGATGTCACGATCCTGACGTGGACGGGAACGCGGGAGGTCACGGTGGATTCCTCGGTCGCCGTGGCGGAGACGGTCATCGTCGGAACGGTGCCGTCCACCTATTTCGGAATGAACGAATGACACAACGGAAAGGACTTGCATATGGACGTCAAGCAGGAGATGCAGCGGCTGACCGAGCTGCTGGAGGAGGCAAACCGGCTGTATTACGAGCTGGATACGCCGACAATGCCGGACTATGAATATGACAGGCTCCTACGGGAGCTGGAAACGCTGGAGGCGGAGTATCCGGAGCTTGCCTCGCCCGTTTCGCCGACCCGACGCGTGGGCGGTCAGGCGCTCAGCCGCTTTGAAAAGGTCGAGCACGCCGTTCCGCTGGAGAGCTTACAGGACGTTTTCTCCGAGGAGGAGCTGACGGATTTTGACGTGCATCTGCGCGAAACGGTACCCGACGCGCTCTACAGCGTGGAGCCGAAGGTGGACGGACTGTCCGTTGCGCTGGAATATATCGACGGCGTGTTCGTCCGCGGCGCGACGCGCGGAGACGGACGGATCGGCGAGGATGTGACGGAGAATCTGAAGACCATCCGCTCCATCCCCATGCGCCTGACGGGCGCCCCGGCGCGGCTGATCGTCCGCGGCGAGGTATTCATGGCTCGGACGGTCTTTGAACGGCTCAATGCGCAGCGGGAGGAAAAGGGGCAGCCGCTCTTTGCCAACCCGAGAAACGCGGCGGCGGGCAGCTTGCGGCAGCTTGACCCCTCAATTGCCGCCGAGCGGAAGCTCGATATTTTAATTTTCAATTTACAGCTTGCCGAGGGCGTTCGCTTTACCTCCCATGTGGAGAGCATCGACTACCTGCACGACAAGGGCTTTCCCACGATCCCGCATACCCTCTGCCGCTCTGCTGCGGAGGCAATCGAGACGATCCGCCGCATCGGACAGACGCGCTATGACTATCCCTTCGACATCGACGGCGCGGTCATCAAGCTTGACGACCTTGCCGCGCGGCGGACGCTGGGCAGCACCGCAAAATTCCCGCGCTGGGCGTGCGCCTTCAAGTACCCGCCGGAGATCAGGGAGACGGTTTTGCAGGATATTGTCGTGCAGGTCGGGCGGACCGGCGTTCTGACGCCCCGCGCCGTCGTTGCACCGGTGCGCCTTGCCGGAACAACGGTCACGAGCGCCACACTGCACAATCAGGATTTTATCTCCGAGAAGGACGTGCGTATCGGCGACACCGTGCGAATCCGCAAGGCGGGCGAGATCATCCCCGAAATTCTTGAGGTCGTCGCCGAAAAGCGTCCCGCGGGGACGACACCCTACCGTCTGCCCGACCGCTGCCCCGTCTGCGGCGCACCGGTGGAGCGTGACACCGACGGAGCCGCCGTCCGCTGTACCGGCGCGGAGTGTCCCGCGCAGCTCAGCCGCAACATTGCGCATTTCGTCTCCCGCAACGCCATGGACATCGATGGACTGGGCGACACCATTGTCGAGCAGCTCATTGCCGGCGGGCATATTGCTTCGCCTGCGGACATCTACTATCTGAAGCCGGACGACCTGAAGCTGCTTTGGAAGAGCGGTGAAAAGGCGGCATCCAAGCTCCTTGTCGCGATTGAGGCAAGTAAGCGCAACGATGTCAGCCGCCTGATCTTCGCGCTCGGCATCCGTCAGGTCGGCGAAAAGGCAGCAAAGACCCTTGCCGCGACCTTCGGCAGCTTGGATGGCTTGATGGCGGCGGATGAGCAGACGCTGACGCAGGTGCGCGACATCGGCGCAATCACGGCACGGCATATCGTCTCGTGGTTTGCCGATCCGCAGTCGCAGCATATGATCTCGCGTCTGCGGGCGGCGGGCGTGAATTTCAGCAGCAGCCTGACCCGCCGCGACGACCGCTTTGACGGCATGACCTTTGTCCTCACCGGCGGTCTGAGCACGATGACGCGTGAGGAGGCGACGGAGCGCATCGAGGCGTGCGGCGGCAAGGTGTGCGGCTCGGTCTCCAAGAAAACGAGCGTCGTTGTTGCCGGCGAAAACGCGGGCAGCAAGCTGAAAAGGGCGCACGAGCTGGGCATCCGCGTGGCGACAGAGGAAGAATTTTTGAACCTACTTGCGTAATACGGCTTCGTGTGCTATAATGCAAAAGTTGCGTTTTTGCACCGAAAGGAAGAAAGGCATGAGAAAGCTACTTGCGATTCTTGTCTGCAGACTGATAAAATTCGTCGGCGGTTTCGTCGGAAAGGGGACAAGTCTGCCCGGGAAATACGCCCTGAAAATTTGTCCGGACATTCTGCGGCGCATTGAAAAGCCGAAAATGATCGTTGCCGTCACCGGCAGCAACGGCAAGACCTCCACCGTGGAGATGATCGCCGCCGTTCTGAAGGCATCGGGCAAGACCGTTGCCTATAACGTCGAAGGCTCCAATCAGATTGAGGGCGTTGCGACGATGATGCTCGGCGCCTGCACGCCGGGCGGAAAGATGAAGCAGGATGTGCTGCTCATCGAGTCGGACGAGCGCTACACCAAGCACACCTTCCGCTGGTTCCACCCGACGCACTACGTCATTACGAATCTTTACCGCGATCAGCTTACCCGCAACGGTCACCCCGAGTGGGTCTTTGACGCCGTTTCCGAGAGCGTGTTTGACGACACTGATCCTCAACGCCGATGACCCCGCGGTTTCCATGTTCGGGCAGGGGCGGAAGAACGTGCTGTGGTTCGGGCTGGACCGTACGGACATCGACTCCGAGGAATTCTCCGGCGCGTACAACGACGGGCTGTACTGCCCCGTCTGCGGCAAGCCGATGGTCTACGACTACTACCACTTTAACCACGTCGGCAAGTATCACTGCACGTCCTGCGGCTTTGCCCGCCACGATACCGACTACACGGTGACGGACATCGACCTGCAGAACAGCCGGATCACGCTGGACGGGCATACGATCCGTCTTGCCTTTCGCAGCATTTACAACATCTATAACATCCTTGCCGCCTACGCCGTCTGCACACTGCTGGGCGTTTCGGGCGAACGGGTGGCAGAGTTGGAGAGCGACTACATTCTCAAGAACGGGCGTTATATCGAGTTCACCCTCGGCAAGCACGCGGGCACCTTCCTGATTTCCAAGCACGAAAATTCGATCTCCTACGATATGTCCTTCCGCTATGCCGTTTCGCAGGGCGTACCGTGCACCGTCGTTGTGATCGTCGATGCCGTCAGTCGGAAGTATTTTACCAGCGAGACATCGTGGCTATGGGACATCGATTTCGACCGCCTGAATAACGAGCTGGTCCGAAAGGTCTATCTTTGCGGCAAATACTGCGACGACCTTGCCGTTCGGATGTCGTTTACGTCCGTGCCGCAGGAGAAGATCCGCGTGTTCCGCGACATCGACGCCGCTTGCCATGAGCTGTGCGAAAACGGCGAGGAACAGCTCTACGCCGTGACCTGCTTCTCCGACAAGGAAAAATTCCTCTCCAACACGGTCAGAAAGTGAGGCTACGATGGATTGTAAGCTGCTGCACATCTACGGCGATGTGATGAACCTCTACGGCGAATATGCGAATGTAGCGATTTTGGCGCGGTATCTCAGGGATTTGGGACACTCCGTTTCCGTCGATACGCTTTCGCTGTACGAAAGCAAGGATATTTCGGGCTACGATTTTTATTACATGGGCGCGGGAACGGAGCGTAAGCAGAAGCTCGCCCTGTCGCAGCTCGTCCGTTACCGCGACGCACTGCAAGCCGCCTGCGACGAGGGACGCACGATGCTCTTTACCGGAAACTCCTTTGAGCTGCTCGGAAAAAGCGTGACCGATGCCAAGGGGCAGACCTATGCGGGACTGGGACTGGATACCTTCGAGACGGTCGAGACGACACGCCGTATCGTCGGCGATGTCCTGGCAGAGCTGGACGGGCAGCCCGTTGTCGGCTTTATGAACAAATGCAACCGTACCACGGGCGTAAAAACG
>URWG01000029.1 GCA_900551495.1 uncultured Eubacteriales bacterium | reverse complement strand
AAGCATCAAAAAAAGCCGTAGCCTCTGAATGGAACATTTCAGAGGCTTCTCTACCTATATCGGTCAGAAGTCCCTGCAGCTCCGGATAGGGCATGGAATAGCGCTGGGAGAGGTAGCGCAGGGAGGCGCCGAGCTCGCCGTCGGGTCCGCCGTACTGCGTCAGGATGATCGTCGCAAGCTTGGGGTTCGGCGTGTGGATCTTGACGGGATATTGCAGCTTTTTCTCATACACAAACATGGTTATTCCTCCTCATTCGCCGCAAATTCCCACGGCCACGGCGCCTTCAGCCAGCAATAGCAGTCGCCGTCCGCACTGCCGCGCTGTGTCAGGCTGCCGAACTGCTCCTCGTATGCCGCCTTCCCCTGCTCATAGAGCTTCGCATAGGACCGGAACAGCGCAAACGCGTCCGCATCGTCGGGATGGGTGTCCAAATATTCGCCCAGCTCTACGATTGCGAAACCGAGCGTTTGCAGCTCATGGAGCCGCGTTTCGCTGAGCGTTCCTTCGTTGACCATGCCCATGAACGGAAGGTCCAGCCCCGGAAACAGCGTCCCGCGTACCACGCCCTGCTTCGCCGGATAGGTCGGCGGGTTATTCTGCTGGAACGGGACAAAGGGATTGGCAAGCGGCGCCTGCGCGGGCAGGATGCCTATTCCCGTCGGCAGCTCCGTCTGCGACTGCTCCCGCTGCACCATCGGCTGCGTTCTCATTTCCAATTTTGCTTCCTCCTTCTTGGGGATTCGACCCTTTTCAGCCTATGCCGACCCCGCCGCAGAGGTGCAAAAACCGCTCCGATGTCTACACATCGGGGCGGTTGAGACTGAGGAGAAAGTAACAAGTCTGTCATTGCGAGGGTGCTTGCACCCGTGGCAATCTCATAGAATTACTCCGAAATTTCGATAAGCTTTGGCGAATTCGAAACATTTTTCATGAGATTCCCACGTCGGGCTTCGCCCTCCTCGGAATGACAACAGAGTTCTTCGGCAAGCTAATCCGCTCCGATGCCTTACGCATCGGAACGGTTTTCTTCTATCCACGCCGCGACCAAATCGCGGTGCGTGACCACAACATCCTCCAAGTCAAGCTCCGCGGGTCTGAAAAACCGCAGCTCTTTTGATTCCCTGCTGCATTGCAGTGACGGCTCCTCCCGCAGGACCGCCGAAAACAGGACGATGACCATGCGCCAAACCGTCCCGTCGCGATAGGCGGCGATCCGCGCATCGTCGCAGACTCGAAGCTGACGAAATTCGTGCTCCGCGAGCACCAGTCCCGTCTCCTCGCGGACCTCCCGCGCGATTCCCGCGGTATAACGCTCGCCCTTTTTCAGCCGACCACCGACCAAGCCCCACCTGCCGCAGTCCGTCCGCCGTTCCAGCAGCAGCTTTCCGTCCCATTGCAGCAGGACGTTGGCGCCGATATGCGTCGGGCTGTTGGGCTTCGGCGCCTGCGGGTCGTTGCAGTAGTACCGTGCAATATCCATGCTCAATCCTCCGCGTAAAAGCTTTGCACGAAGCGGACGAAGCGCTCCGTCTGCCGCCCGCACAAATTTCCCTTTCTGTGAACCAGATAGAGCCAGCGGCTGTACGACCGCCCGGGCAGCGGAAAGGTCAGGAGCTTGCCCTCGCGCTCGAAATCCGCCGCTGCCTTCGCAGAGATGATTGAGATGCCCAGCCCGCCGGCGACGAGGCTCTTGATCGTCTCCTGGTCGTTCAGCCGCGCCATGATCCGCAGCTCCGACTCCTGCACGCCGCACTGCTCGATATAAGTCTCGATCCATTTTTTGCTGCCGCTCCCCTGCTGCCGAAACAGCAGCGGCTCGCGAACGATGTCCGCAACAGTGTAGCCCTCCCGCCATTTTCGGTAGCGCTCCGTGACGGGCGTGATGAGCACCATCGTGTCGCGCAGGAACGGCACAAACCGCAGGCTCTCCTCCCGCGTCTGCGCGCCGACCAGCCCGACCTCGTAGCTGCCCATGAGCAGCCCGTCGATCACGCGCTGGCTGTCGCCCTGAAAAATATTGAACTGCACCTCCGGATACGCCCGCCGAAAGGCAGGCAGCACCTCAGGCAGCACATAGGTCGAGGGGATCGTTGAGGTGCCGATACGGATCACGCCGCTGTCCTCCTCCGACCAGTGCTTTTTTAGGTTATCCTGCAAATTCAGCATATGATCGGCACATTCGTAAAGCTCCATGCCGCGCGGGGTGATATTCAGGCTCTTTGTCGTGCGGATGAGCAGGGGCGTTTGCAGCTCCTCCTCGAGCTGGCGGATGTGCGTGCTGATGGTCGGCTGAGAGATGTAGAGCTTCTCCGCCGCCTTGGTAAAGCTGCGATACTCCACCACGGCGCAGAAGGATTGGAGCTGCTTCAGTTCCATTCGTCCGTCCTCCCCAGCTCACTGAGGGCGGCAAGCGCACGGTCGATCTCGTCCGCGGTATTGCAGTGCCCGAATGAAAAGCGCACCGTTCCCGTCGGATAGGTACCGAGCGTCTTGTGGGCGTTGGGTGCGCAGTGCAGCCCGACGCGCGTCATCATGCCGTAACGTGTATCCAGCGCGTAGGCAAGGCGCGCGGGATCGGTCGCGCCGAGGCGGAGCGACACCACGCCCGTCCGCTCCCGCAGCTCACGCGTTCCGAACACACGCACCGACGGAAGCTGCTCCAAGCCCCGCAGGAATCGCTCCGTCAGGCGCTGCTCATGGGCATAAATTGCGGAAATCCCCGTCTTTTGCAGCCACAGCAAAGCGGCGCGCAGCCCTAAAATTCCCGGCAGATTCAGCGTCCCCGCCTCAAAGCGGTCGGGCATAAACTGCGGGACCTCCTCGGTGTGACTGATGCTGCCCGTGCCGCCGGAGATGAGCGGCTCCAGCGCCCCGACCAGCGCAGGGGAGAGGACAAAGCCGCCGATCCCCTGCGGACCGAGCAGCCCCTTATGACCGGTGAAGGCAAGGGCGTCGATATGCAGCTCCTCCATGTCGATCGGCAGGACGCCTGCCGTCTGCGCCGCGTCAACGAAAAAACGCAGTCCGTGCTTCCGACAGAATTCGCCGACCTCCCGCAGCGGCAGCACCGTGCCGCAGACGTTGGAGGCATGGGTCATCACGACAAGGCGCGTATTCTCCCGCAGCAGCCCCTCCATTGCCTCAACGATCAGCGTCCCGTCGGCGCGGCAAGGAACACGGGAGAAGGTCACACCCTGCGCCGCAAGCTGGGTCAGCGGACGCATCACCGCGTTATGCTCCATCGCCGAGACGAGCACATGGTCGCCCGCGTGCAAAAAGCCCTTGAGCAGCACGTTCAGGGCTTCGGTCACGTTTTTGGTAAAGGCGACGTTCCGCGCGTCCGCCCCGTGAAAGAGCGTGCACAGGAGCTTCCGCGTCTCATAGACCTGCTCCTCGACGTTGTACGCAGCGGCATAGCAGCCGCGGTTGATATTGCAGCCCTCCTCCGAAAGGTAGGCGCTCATCGCCTCGGCGACCTCCCGCGGCTTGGGGAAGGTCGTGCTGGCGTTGTCGAAATAGATTCCCATGGCGTATTCCTCCGTTCGTAACGTTATTATAGCGCCGCTTCATTAAAAAATCAAATAAATTCTTCAAAATTATAAATAATTACGATTGGACTTTTCCGTGTGTCGGCAATATACTTAATGTATAATACCGGTGGCTGACGGGCATTTGGCTGATGCCTGCCGAGCGGCTAAGCGATTCGGCAAAAGCACCGTAAGAGAAAAGGAGTGTTACAATGTCCCTGAAAAAAGAAAAGCTTTGGATCATTGTTGCCGGCTGCATCATCGGTATCATCTCCGCGATGCTGGTCTTCTTCGGCAACCCGCAGAACATGGGCTTCTGCATCGCCTGCTTCCTGCGCGACACCGCGGGCGCCCTCGGTCTGCACCGTGCTGGCGCCGTACAGTACATCCGTCCCGAGATCATCGGTCTTGTGCTCGGCAGCTTCCTTATGGCGCTGTGCAAGAAGGAGTTCGGCTCCAAGGGCGGCAGCGCACCGATGACCCGCTTCGTGCTCGGCTTCTTCGTGATGATCGGCTGCCTGATGTTCCTCGGCTGCCCGTTCCGCATGATCCTCCGCATTGCCGGCGGCGACATCAACGCCATCTTCGGCTTGGTCGGCTTTGCCCTCGGCATCCTTGCCGGCGTGTTCTTCCTCAAGAAGGGCTACACCCTCAAGCGCACCTATAAGCTCTCCCGCTTCGACGGCATCATCTTCCCCGCCGCGCAGGTCATTATGCTGATCCTGCTCATCGCGGCTCCCGCCTTCATCTTCTTCACCGAAGCGGGCGGCGGTCCCGGCGCGAAGCACGCCGCCATCGCCATCAGCCTGATCGCGGGTCTGATCGTCGGCGCTCTGGCACAGCGCACCCGTCTGTGCATGGTCGGCGGCATCCGTGACGCGGTCCTCTTCAGGGAATTCAAGCTTCTGTTCGGCTTTATCGCCATTTTAGTCAGCGCGCTGATCTGCAACCTCATCCTCACCGGCGTGACCGAGGGCACCTATTTCAACCTTGCCATGGAGGGTCAGCCCGTTGCGCACACCGATTGGCTGTGGAACGGTCTCGGTATGCTGCTGGTCGGCTTCGGCTGCGTGCTGCTCGGCGGCTGCCCGCTGCGTCAGCTCGTGCTGTCCGGCGAGGGCAACGGCGACAGCTCCGTCACCGTGCTCGGTCTGATCGCGGGCGCTGCCTTTGCGCATAACTTCGGTCTTGCCTCGAGCGCCGACGGTCCCACCTCCGCAGGTAAGATCGCCGTTCTCATCGGCATCGGCGTCGTCGCCGTGATCGCCTGCCTCAACACCTTCCGCAAAAAAGCTTAAGGAGGAACCACACATGAAACTTATCGACGCTCGCGGGCTGTCCTGTCCGGAACCCGTTCTCCTGCTCCGTCAGGCGATGGATTCCAAGGAAGCCTCCTATCAGATCATCGTGGATAACCACGCCGCAAAGGAAAACACCTCCCGCTTTGCCCGTCATCAGGGCTATGAGGTCAAGGTCGAGGAGAAGGACGGCGAGTACACGCTGACCTTTACGAAATGATCTTTCTTGCGACCGTTTATTCCCATTTCGGTGCAATCCGATATAAACGTGCCTGCGAAGCGGCGGGCATTTCGGCGACGCTGATGCCCGTACCGCGCAGCCTCAGCAGCAGCTGCGGCACCTGCGTCCGCTGCGAGGGGGATTGGCTGTCTCCCTCGCAAGCCGATGCCGAGGAGATCGAGCAGATCGTCCGACAGCTCCCCGACGGCTACGAGGTCGTCTATCGCAGCACCGAGGAATAAATCCTCGTAACGGGGCTTGCAATCAGCAAGAAAATTTTGTATAATATCGTCAGATTTCCGGAGACTTCCGCGCTAAAGCGTTCCGCCATGCGCTGTTGTCCGGCACATTTGTGCAAAGGGTCGGATTGGAAACGATGCGGCCTTCCGTGTTTGAGAAGGAGATCTGCTTCGTGTATTTCTGTACCCAAAGCGGATCACTTTGCAAAAAGTGGTCCGCTTTTTATTTTAAGAAGCTCCGAGCTTCCTCGGAAAGTAGGTAGTACCATGAAAAAACTGATTTCTCTCGTCCTTCTGCTTGCGCTGTGTCTGTCCCTCCTCGGCGGGTGCGGCGGCACGGAGCGGCAATCAATCGCGACCGTTACCTTTACCGACAGCTGCGACCGTCAGGTTTCCGTGCCGGAGAACATCACGCGGGTCGCGCCGAGCGGTTCAACGGCGCAGATGATCCTTCTGACCCTCGCGCCCGAGCTTTTGGTGGGTCTGAGCAGCACGCCGGATCAGGCGCAGCTTCCATACCTGCCCGAAAACTTTGCGACACTGCCCGCCTTCGGTCAGTTCTACGGCAGCAAGGCAAACCTCAACATGGAGGCGCTGATCGCCGCCGACCCCGAGATCATCATTGACCTCGGTGACGCGAAGAAGGGCATTCACGAGGATATGGACAGCATTCAGAGCCAAACGGGTATTCCCACGGTATTTATTCAAGCCGACCTTGCGGGACTGGCGGAGGCGTATCGGATGCTGGGCAAGCTGCTGCACCTTGAGGATCGCGCCGAAAAGCTCGCCGCCTTCATCGAGCGGACGCTGAACATGGCAGCGGAAAAGTCCGCGTTGATTCCCGCCGGTGAGCAAAAGACCGTTTACTTCGGCACCGGCGCGGACGGGCTGGCTTGCAATGCCTCCGGCTCCACCCAAGCCGATGCGATCGAGCTGATCGGCGCAGTCAACGCCGTGCAGACAGAGGAGGTCAGCAACCGCAACGGCGGAACGCCCGTCGATTTGGAGCAGGTCTATACACTCGACCCCGACGTCATTATTCTGACGGACGACGGTCCCTACGAGACGCTGGCAGACGGCGAATGGAGCGAGCTGACCGCCGTTCGGAGCGGCAGCGCTTACGAGATTCCTTCCCTGCCCTATAACTGGATGTGTATGCCGCCGTCGGTCAACCGTGTTATCAGCATTTGGTGGCTGGGTCAGCTCATCTACCCCGAGCTCTACGATCATGACATGGTTGCCGTCGCAAAGGAATTCTATTCGCTTTTCTGGCATTACGAGCTGAGCGATGCCGAGGCGCAGGAGCTGCTGGCAAATTCTACGATGAAATAAAGTCGAGTTGTTCTTATGAAAACAAACCACGCCGATTATCGGATCCGCTTTCTGATTTTATCGGTTATATTCGCTGCGGTGCCGGTCATTTCCGTTCTGCTGGGGCGGTTTTCACTGTCCCTGCGGGAGCTGGGCGGGCTGCTGCTGTCGCGCCTTTTTGACATAGAACCGTGCTGGCGTGACGGCGCGGAAAAGGTCCTGTTCGCCGTCCGTCTGCCGCGCATTGCAGCCGCCGTTTTGGTCGGCGCTGCGCTGTCCGTCGCGGGCGTAGCCTATCAGGGGATGTTCCGCAACCCGATGGTCTCGCCCGACATTTTGGGCGCTTCGACCGGTGCGGGCTTCGGCGCTGCCGTTGCCATCCTGCTCGGTGCCGGCTACGCGGGAATTTCCGCCGCCGCGTTCGTCTGCGGTCTTTTCGCGGTGCTGCTGGCGTACCTCGTCAGCCGTCTCGGGCGAACCAATCAGACCGTCGCCATGATTTTGGCAGGCATGATGGTTTCCTCGCTCTTTTCCGCCGGAACCTCTTATATCAAGCTCGTTGCCGACACGCAGCAGCAGCTTCCCGCCATCACCTATTGGCTGATGGGCAGTCTGTCCTCGATCAAGCAGCGCGATGTCCTGTTCCTGCTGATCCCCTTCGTCCTCGGCTTGGTGCCTCTGCTTGCGCTCCGCTGGCGGATGAACCTTCTGACCGTCGGCGAGGAGGAGGCGCAAGCCATCGGCGTCAACACCACGCTGCTGCGTCTGATCGTCATTGTCTGCGCGACGCTGCTGACCTCGGCGAGCGTTGCCGTCTCGGGCATGATCGGCTGGGTCGGACTGGTGATTCCGCATTTTTCGCGGATGCTGTTCGGCTACGATTATCGGCGGCTGCTGCCTGCCTCGGCGCTCTTCGGCGGTGCCTTTCTGCTCGTCGTGGATGACATTGCACGCCTTGCCACCACGGGCGAGATCCCGCTCGGCATTCTGACTGCCTTTGTCGGCGCGCCGCTTTTCCTCTATCTGATCTTCACGGGAGGTGGAAAGCGTGCTGCTTGATGTTGACCGCCTCAGCTTTTCCTATCGCAGCGCACCCGTGCTGCACGATGTGTCGTTTTCCGTCGAACAGGGCGCGTTGGTCGCCGTGCTCGGGCCGAACGGTGCGGGCAAAACAACGCTGTTTCGCTGTATTCTCCGTTTTTTGACAAAATACGGCGGGAACGTGCGCTTCGACGGCAGGGACACCGCAACGCTCTCCCGACGGCAGATGGCGGCGTTTGCGGCGTACATCCCGCAGGCCGCCGAGCCGATCTATGACTACACCGTACTGGACACCGTCCTGATGGGGCGGACCGGTGCGCTCTCCCCGCTCCGCGCTCCGACAGCGGCGGACGAGGCTGCCGCGCAAAGGGCGTTGGAGCAGCTCGGAATTGCGCATTTGGCGCAGCGCGGCATTTGTCACATTTCCGGCGGTGAGCGCCGGCTTGCACTGATTGCGCGGGCGCTGGTGCAGGAGGCGCGGCTGCTGCTCATGGACGAGCCGACCGCAAACCTCGACTACGGCAACCGGCAGCGTGTGCTGTCGCGGATTCGCCGTCTTGCCGACGCGGGCTATACGGTGCTTCTTTCGACGCACGATCCCGAGTACGCGCAGCGCTACGCGACGCACGTTTTGGCGCTGCACCGCGGCACGGTGCTTACCTCGGGTCGGACGGAAGCCGTGCTCACCCCGCAACTGCTCGAAACGCTGTACGGCATTCCCGTATCGCTGCCGACGGTTCGACTCGGTGAACGGCAAGCTTCGGTTTGTATTCCCGATATTGACACAATTCGATTTTCGGATTAAAATAGGCGCGAGAGGTATTTTTCCCCTCGCGTCTGTTTTTTCTGAAAGGAGAAATACTATGAACAAAGCAATGCAGCCCGCGGAGCTTCTTGTTTTCTTTATGCAGCGCATCTACGATAAGGGCTTGACCACCATGTCCGGCGGCAATCTGTCGGTTTTGGATGAGACCGGTAACATTTGGATCACCCCGTCCGGTATCGACAAAGGCACGCTGACACCCGAGGACATCGTTTGCGTCACACCTGACGGCGTTCCGCACGGAAAGCACAAGCCCTCCTGCGAGCTTCCGTTTCATACCGCCGTTTACCGCCTGCGCCCCGATGTCCGTGCGGTGCTGCACGCACATCCGCCCGTCCCCGTCTCCTTTTCCATCGTTCGGCGGCTCCCGCTGCAAAATCTCGTCTGCGCCACGGCACAGGGCGAGATGTCCATGGCGGGCTATGCCTGCCCGGGCAGCAAGGCACTGGGGCAGAAGATCTGTGCGGTCTTTGCAGAGGGGCAGAACATTGCCATGCTGGAAAACCACGGTCTTTGTGTGATCGCGCCCGATATGTTCGAGGCATTCCGCCGCTTTGAGCGGCTGAACTACAGTGCCGAGCTGGAGCTTGCCGCACGCAGACTCGGCACACCGCAGCCCATTCCCTGCATGAAGCACCTGCGTGAAATCAGCGCAAAGCCGCTGCCCGCCGACGCTGCCGACGCCGCGCAGGAGGTGCTGAAGATCACCCGCCGCTGCTACCGCACGGGGCTGTTCACCGCCGCACAGGGAAGCTGCTCGGTCCGTCTGCCGCAAGGCGGCTTCCTGCTCACCCCGTCCGATTTGGACCTCGGGCTACTGGAGACGGAGGATCTATTGTGGGTCACGCCCGAGCTTGCAACGGCGCAGACCGTCGCCCAGCTTCACGACGCGATCTACCGTGCCCATCCGGAGATCAACGCCGTTATAACCGCCCAGCCGCCGCAGCTCACCGCCTTTGCCGTCTGCCGCACCTATTTGGACGCGCGGACGATCCCGGAGAGCTATATCCATCTTCGCGATATGCTGTACGCGCAATTTTCCGACTACTACGACGCTCCGAGCGCCCTCGCCGCCCGTTTCTCCCCCGCAAAGCCCGCCATGCTGATCGAAAATGTCGGCGCAGTCACGACCGGCGCCACGCTTTTGGAGGCGTTTGACAGCATGGAGGTCATGGAGGCGACCGCGAAATCCGTCATCGACACCGCACCGCTCGGGCAGATCGTCCACATCACCGACGGTGAGATCAACACGCTGATAGCGTCATTCGACCTGCCGCGTGAGTGATCCCGTCCCCCGACCTGCTGCGGCAGAGAAAGGAAGCCTTAACCCATGAAGCTACTGATACTGAGCTGCGCGACAGGCGAAGGGCACAACAGCGCCGCAAACGCCTTGGTCGAAGCGGCAAAGCGCAAAGGACACGAGGTTGTCATGACCGATCCGCTCGATTTCCGCGGAAAGCGGGCGGCAAAGATCGCCGCAGGAACGTATAACGGCATTATCAAAAATGTCCCCGCAGTTTTCGGCGCGATCTACGGCGCGGGCGCACTTTACAGCGCGACCGGTCTGACCTCGCCGGTCTACCTTGCCAACGCGCATTATGCGGGCAAGCTCCGCACCTATATCGAGGAAAACGGCTTTGATGCCGTGCTCTGCACCCATCTGTTCCCGATGGAGGCGCTCACCAAGCTAAAGAAGAAGACCGATTTTTCCGTCCCCGTCTACGGGATTTTGACGGACTACACCTGTATCCCCTTCCTGCGCGAGACGCAGCTTGACGGGTATTTCATCCCGCATGAGGCGCTGCGGCAGGAGCTGGTCGCACAGGGCATTCCGAGCGAACGCATTTTCAGCTCGGGCATTCCCGTCAGCGCGGGCTTTTCCGACCGCACCGAACGCAGCGCGGCGCGGCAGGCGCTCGGCATGACCGCCGACCTCCCCTCCGTTCTGATTATGAGCGGCGGCGTCGGCTGCGGCAACATTCAGGCGCTCTGCGACGAGCTGCTGAATCGCATGACCTTCCCGTTTTCGATCTATGTTCTTGTCGGACGCAACGAGGACCTGCGGCAGGAGTTAGAGACTGCATATGAAAGCTGCGAATATCTGCACGTCGTTCCGTTCACGCGGCAGGTTGCGCTGTATATGAACGCCTCCGACGTGATGATCTCCAAGCCCGGCGGCCTTTCCAGCACCGAGGCGGCAGTCGCCAACATCCCGCTGGTCCATATTCTTGCCTTCTCCGGCTGCGAGACGAAAAACGCCGCATTCTTCGCCGAGCACGGTATGTCCGTCCGCGCCGCAAACGCCAGGGATGCCGTTTCCGCCGCCCTCGAGCTGCTCTCTGACAAGACGCGTGCCGAGGCAATGCGCACGGCACAGCGCGAGAACATTCCGTCCGATCCCGCCGACCGCGTAATAGAAAGAGTGATGCAGCATGAGAGAGCATGAGACACTGCTGTGGTATTCGTGGATCATCGGCGGCTTCCTGCTGGGCAGCATTATGTTCAGCCGTCTGCTGCCGAAGCTCCTGACGGGCAAGGACATCACCAAGGACAGCCCCGATCACAATCCCGGCGCGGCAAACGTCTTTGCCGCCTGCGGTATCGGCATGGGGATGCTGTGCCTCGGGCTTGATATGCTCAAGGGCTTTCTGCCCGTGTTTATGGCCAGTCGCCGGCTCGATCTGTCGCGGATGCTCTTTTCCGCCGTTTTGGTCGCGCCGATGCTGGGGCACGCCGTCGGCTTGTTCAATCATTTTCGCGGCGGTAAATGTATTGCCACCGCGTTCGGCGTCCTGCTGGCGCTGCTGCCGACATCGCCGATTGTTCTGCTGCCGGCAGGACTGTATATCTTCTTCTCGGTTTTCGTCAGGATCAGCCCGAATCGCCGAAAGAGTATTTTGGTATTCGGCTTGTTCGGCATTATCTCGGGCATCTATTTCCTTTGGAGCGGGCAGCGTTCCCTCGCGCTCGGCTGCGCCCTGATCGGTGTGATCGGCGTTTTGAAGCATACGCACCGCTTCAGCGTCGTTCCCGAGGAGGCGCCGTCGGAGGAGGCTTCGACCGTCCCCGAGGAGCAGAAATAAAACAAACTGCCGACGGAAAACCGTCGGCAGCTGCTTTATTCATTCTGCGGTTTTCATGACCTCCCGCGTTTGCGTGAAGCCGACCTTGGTGCTGCGCAGGAGCAGTCCGAGCGCGTGGGTCACGTCGCCGCGCGTCTGCTCGTCAAGCCCTCGGATGGAACGGAGTACCTGTTTTGCGCTGTCGAGACGGTTTTCATTCAGCTCGCGCAGCGTCTGCGCGTTCGTTTCCTTCATAATCCCGTAGATCGCATCGACAAAACGCTCCCGTTGCTGCACGTCCATCCCCGCGATCCACGCCTTGAGCGTGTAGTCGATAAAGCGGCTGCTGTTGGTAACAGTCTCAAGATGGACGAAGCGATCGCGCTCGACCTCCCACGAGTAAATATCATGCTGCATCAGCCCCATCCGCTCGCTGTGGACGATGGTATATTCCTCCTCGTGCCCGAGCAGCATTCCGACCACCGACGACTGCGGCACAAACGTGTGCACCCGTCCGCAGACCGCACGGTAGCCCGCGCGGGCAAGCACCGTCTCGTCAAACCCCGGACCGTCGTAATTGTAGACCGAGGTGATCCGCTCCTGCACCGCAGGCGTACAGAACGCCGCCGCGTAGACCGCCAGATTGCCGCCCTTGGAATGACCGCAGAGGCGCAGCGTATCGCCGCACCCCGCCGCCGTCCGCTCCAAATACTGCACGGCAAGCTCCTGCGCGGGCACGGGGCAGACGAAGCCCATGTTAAAATCCTCTTTCCAGCCGACGAGGGTATTGTCCGTCCCGCGGAAGGCAACGATCAACTCCCCTGCCTGTAAACGCAGGGCAAGCGCCGAAAACTGCGTCTCCTCGTCCCGCTGCGCCGTAAAGCCGACCAGCTCCGCATGGCAGAAGCGGTCGCACCCCAAAAGCGTTTTCAATAGGCGCAGGTCCGCCGGCTGGGTCACCTGCTCCTCCAAATCGGGAACGGCAAGCAGCCTCGTTGCAGCCTCCGTCAGCGGCAGCGGCTGCTCCGTTCCGTTCGGAAAAATGCGCTCAAAGGGCAAATACGCCAGCCGCGCCAAAATCGCGCCGTCCAGCTCGTGAAAGGCGGCGCAGCGCGTCGAAATATCCCCGCGCCAATAAAGATAATCAAAAATATCGGTCATAGAAGCCTCCGTCCCGCCGTCATACCGGTGAAAATGTTCTTGCGGAATTCCGAAAATCGCGATAGAATAAGAAAAATACGAAAAAGGAGAAAAAGAAGTCATGCGGGAATTAAAGCTCAAGCGCGTATACCGCCATTTTAAGGGCGACTGCTATCTTGTCGAGGATATTGCAAAGCACTCGGAAACAGGAGAGGACTACGTCGTTTACCGAAAGCTCTACGGTAACGGCTCACTTTGGCTGCGTCCGCTTTCCATGTTCCTCAGTGAGGTCGATCACGAAAAATATCCCGACTGCAAACAGACCTACCGCTTCGAGCTGCTGGAAATCGAGAGCGTCGCGAAACGATAGATGAAAGACGAGCCCCAGCCCCGGGACTCGTCTTTTTTGGATGGTGCGAAGGGCGCGAAATGCCGCAAAGCCGCGCCGAATGCCGATACAGGCAGAACAAGAGCGCTGCATTATCCAACGAGAGCACGCAATGCTCGGGTGGTTCGCTTCGCTCTTTCTATGTACGCCGCCGCATCCTCCCCTTTGGATTTGGCAGCTACAAATATAGAATAGCGCATTTTGTGCTGTTTGTCAAGAGATAACCGCCAAAAATGCCCGTTTTTTCACGCTGTTTGTTATATTGCGCTAACACGGCGGAAAAATAACGCCTAACGCATCACCGCTCAAATGTCTCTTTCTTTTTTGCGAAAAAAAGCTGTCCCGCCGAAGCGGGACAGCCCTGAATTATCAACGTTATTCGATTTCCAGCCGCTTTGCCTCGGGCAGCACGGTCTGCTGCTTCGGCAGGGTCAGCTTCAGAACGCCGTTATCGTACTTCGCCTTGATGCCCTCGGTGTCCACGCCGGACACGTCAAACTGGCGGCTGTAAGCACCGTAGGAACGCTCAACGCGAATGACCTTATCCTTCTTGTCCTTGTCCTCAACCTTGGAGTGACGCTCCGCCGTGACGGTCAGCACGTCGCCGTTCAGGTCCAGATGAATGTCCTTCTTCTCAAAGCCGGGCAGATCCGCCTCGAGCAGATAATGGTCGCCCTCGTCGGTCACGTCCGTCTTAAACTCCGCCAAATCGCGACCCTCAAAGAAGCCGCCGAACGGATGGTTGAAGAAGCTGCGCTCAAAGTCCTCCATCTCGCGGAAGGGGTTATAGGCGCTCACCGGATGATTGTTATTTCTACGCATGATTTCAAACATAATACAAAACCTCCAAGCTGTTCATTTGCCGACCCTTGGAATGGGAGGACATCGGCGGGATCGGCGCGTTCGGTGTCTCGGGCGGCATCCTTGCTGCCCCCCAAGCTCCCATCTCTTTTTTACGCCCTTATTATGCGCTGCAAAATCGGATGTTGTGTGTCTTTTCTGTGAACAGTTTGTAAATATTAGCACTCTCGACGTCAGAGTGCTAAAAACAAAAAAGTAATACAAAACGGATACAAATTTGATACACGCTGTGATATAATGATAGACAACAACAGCAGGAGGTCCTCTTCATGGCAAATCGGAATCAACAGCAAACAAATATCCCGAATATACGCGTTCTCTCGGCGTGGCTGCTTCCGGCGGTCGCGGTGCTGCTCTCAATCGTCTCGCTGATGCTTCCGAACAGCAAGGCAGACCCTGCTCCGGCGGCAACGGAGGCAACGCAAATGACCGAAGCGCCGACCGCTCCCCCGACCGAGCCGCCGACGCAGGAGGACCCCACGGCGCCGAGCAGGTCCGACCCGCTGCTTCTGCTGGTCAACGCGTCGCACCCGCTGCCGGAGGGCTACACCCCTGACCTGACGAGGCTTTCGGACTGGGATCTCTCGGTCGCCTCGGTCTGCTACGACGACCTGAAGGCGATGCTGGCAGCGGGACGTGCGGAGGGGCTGTCCTTCCAAATCTGCTCTGCCTATCGCACGGCAGAGGAGCAGGAAAAGCTCTTTGATGAGGACGTTGCCAAACGCGAGGCAGAGGGCATGAGCCACGAGGAAGCCCTCGCCGAGGCTGCCCGCTACACCATGCAGGCAGGCTGCAGCGAGCACGAGACGGGGCTGGCGCTGGACATCGTTTCGATGAGCTATCAGAATCTGGATGAGGAGCAGACGCAGACCGGCGAGACCCGTTGGCTGTACCAGCACAGTTGGGAATACGGCTTTATCCTGCGCTACCCGACAGATAAGGAGGACATCACGGGCGTTGCCTACGAGTCGTGGCACTACCGCTATGTCGGTCGTGAGGCGGCGGCATATCTGAATTCGCACGACCTCACATTAGAGGAATTCATGGAATGAGCTTCAAAATAAAACAAGCGTCCGGTGTCATTCCGAAGTCATAGCCGTCGGCGACGAAGGAGCCTTACGGATACGGGCTCTCCGCTTGCCGGTCGG